>JAEZDW010000441.1 GCA_023417955.1 Bacteroidota bacterium | reverse complement strand
GAATACGCCACTGTGTCGATTCTAATTACCTTAGCACTAACGATGATACCCTTACGCTCATAAGACCCCCTGACCGGACCGGGGTCGTTGCACCTGCAGGCGAGGCAATGGCTAGACATCACCAGCGGAGGAATCAATGCTGCAAGGATTCTCGCGATCTTTAGCATAGTCTCGACATTTTTTGTCTTTTTCTATTACCAATCTATTGTTCCACTCACCATTGGTCACAAGAGGCGCACATTCAACGTACCTGGCACCTCTCATTCTTCGCTGACCATCACAGAACCGCCTACCAAATCATGGATCGATCTTCGTTCCGAATTGAAATGGATTGTAACAAATGAAATCCGTCTAAGTAGTCCCTTCACGAACCATCTTAGGTAATTGTGCCTATTTCAAAAGTCATTCATTTTCCGGCTCCGTCCCTCGTACAAAGAACTCCTCCTATCCAGATTGCGTCAACGTTTTTATCCAACTGAAGGGTACGATCACCTACAATATCAAGACGACCTTTGTTGCGTTCGTCGCCAAAAAAACTGCTGACACCGCCGATCTGGAGTTTCAGCTCAAACTTTTCGCCCAGATCCGACCAACGGCCAAGACCTATGTTTGACTGCGATGCCTGAACATAAATCGTCATAGAATCCGTTTTGACTTCGCCACCTTCAAATTTTCTGCGTATCGCGAAACGATTGTTGCTGTCCATAACCAACTGAATAAAATTTGGCGGTGCACCGGGTGGCAGACCTGTATCGTCATTAGTCATCTCACCAGAGTAGATCAGGACATCGCCGCGGAACTCGTCATTCAATTGCTCAACCAGATTAATTTGTTCGCTTTGGTCGAGGTCTGCAAAGGTTTTCTCGCTCCCGGCCTTCTTTTCGGAGGTGCAGCCGATGAGGAGAATTGTAATGACTGTCAGTATACGTGTCATGTTGGTGGATTGATATCAAGTTTCATTTGGTTATTCAATGTACTAATATTCCTGATAACGCAGTGGGCATCGCGCAACTCCATCGCACGGTGTAACAAGAAGTCTTTTGCGGAGTGCGGCAACCGATGCTGGCCGAAGCGACTTGCATGATCAAGTATCTTGTCATTGATTGTTGCTGGAAACTTATCAAATCCTGGTTATCGGTTTGTATCTAAAGTCCATCATTCCGGGCGGGCCGGGAATACACCAACGCAGAGGAGCAGAGGCGCCGGGTAACGCGGAGAATGCAGAACTAACGGCATCCAAAATTTAAGCAGGAAATGGGACAAATCATAGAATGTCAGCGATGGACCTTTTTAACCGCAGGCGTGCAAAGCTGCGCGACAATTTCCAGAGGCATCCGCTTAGTCTCATCTTCAATTCTTCGATTTCAACGCGCATTCGTTTTTGCTCATCCAGCAGCTCATATACCCGCACTCTGCTTTTCATTGCCTCCTCTTGCTGCTTTTCAGCCTCCCTTGCGTTTTCCCTGGCCATTTCGTTTTGAAGCATGGCATACACGAGTAGCAATACAATCAGCAAGCCTGGACTATCAATGAAATAATGAACCTTGTTTTCATGACCCTTAATTTTTCCCCTTAGGTTTTGGATGGACTTCATAACCCAAGATGTATCCGTCAAAATCAACCTGCTGTGGACTATTCAGTATCACCAACGTTGATTGCCACTTGGTTGTGATGTAGAAGTATTGTTGGACCCCGAGAGAATCGGGTGTAATCTGATAGGTACGTTTATAGTACGTATTCTCTTTGTGTTTCTTCTCTCCTGACTCATAGATAATTTTTCTGATCTCAGACTCGGGCGGAAATATTTTGTTGATCTGTGTGGCTGGCACGGTAAAGAACGACGGATCCCTGTCTTTACCTATATCAACCCTTGGACCTGCCTTGATAAGCATATTCGTACTCGCGTCAACCGAATCAAAAAAACAATAGGATTCCGGATTGTCGTATTGCCACGACAGGGTCCAATTCACTCTCCAATTTGTTGTGTCAATTCCATCAGCCTCAATTAAATCGCGGGCACTGATGAACGTCGAAGGCAAATTGAGCTTTATATCATACGGTGAACGAACTCCTTCAATTAGGAATTCCCTACGTCCGTTGTTCACTGTTCTCTTCTCATCGATGCAGCCAGCGAGCCAGATTATTGCCAATAACAGCAGTGAACGTTTCGCTTCCATTCCTTAATTCAACATACCATAAATAAAATTCGCGACGATTCTCCAATTTGCCGAGTCGAACATCATTACTTCGAAGGTATGTTCGGCAATGATGAAAAGTCCGCCGAATATGAACACTCTGTGCACTTTACCAAATGAAACCAGTTCCCATATCCACGTAATAACAATCAGGCTATCTGCGAGAACTACCGCGAACCAAATGTCAGGGCGATCTATTGAAGGGAAATAGTGTCTGAAACGAAACCACGCAGGCCATAGAACAATTATCGTTGACAGCAACAAAAGACGTTTGTGTATGTCTGGTCGCTTCCGGAACGCGATGCCTGACAACGCAAGTGCAAGGAAAATGAGTCCTGAGGTAATCGTTCCAACAATTCCTGAAATTGCGGTCTCACCCAATCCGGAATTGATTTCCTTTTCAACAGCAAACGTTGCTGCCGGTATCATTGAGACGGCGGTTCCAATAGCGATGACGACGCCGGCAACTCCCAGCGTCATGTGGGCCCGATAGTTCTGCCGGTGAATCAGAAAAGTCTGAACTAGAAATAACAAAACCCAGCAGAATGCAAAAATTCCATGAATATAAATACCTGCCGGTGCCTTAAACGTACCATTTGACACGGGTACCAAAAACGTTGTGGCAAAACCGATATGTATCGCGACAAAACCAACTATCGCAAGGAAGAAATATAATGAAGGAAATTTCAGAGAGTTTGAATTTATTGATGGCACACGTACACCTCCGCTGCGGCCGGCCCGCCCGGACTAAAATACTAATAATATTCAAACCACCATTGGAATTCCAGTGGGTGCGTGAGGAGATATGCCCGATCCTCCTTTTGCGAACCTATGCGACTTTCCGTTGAAATGCCTTCAACACACACACCTTACAGGAAGAATTAATCCCCGGGTTGGAACACCTTCACATACCCATCATCAACAATGTACGCCTTGTCTTCAAACACGAAGACGTCGTCGGCGTAGGTACTACCTGGAGTGGTGATGATCTCATCATTCTGTGTCCAGGTGTTGGTGTTCTTATTCAGAATACACAGGGTCTTGCCATGAATCACGTAGGCCACGCCACCCAATACAAACGGATGATTGTAGCTTACGCTTTTGTTAAAGCCTTCCGGCAGATCATGCTCCTCGTACGTTTTTGTGGCGAGGTTGAAACGACTCATGTAGTCATTGTTGATGTTCCACCAATACATATTATCGCCAAGCAGGAAGATAGCACCAAAACCGGAGAATGTTTGCTCCGAGAAGTTCGTCCACTCTTTCGTTGTGGGATTGAATTCATAAATTCCGGAATGGCTAGGCACGTAATACTTTCCTTTGTACTCCACCCAATCGGTTTCACCCGGACTGAAGGGAAGATCCTCAAGCGGGGTCCATTCATTTGAAGCGGGGTCGTACTCCCAGAATTTGTTTGAAGCATAACTGCTCACATAGCCTTTACCATTAGCGGAACCAGTAAGGCCATAACTGGTGCCGGGAAAGCCAGCCAGTTGTGCCCAGGCATCAGTAGCTTCGAGGTCCAGTTTCCAGAAAGCATGCGGGGAATCCGATTCGCGATCGATCAAATAAATCGAACTACCAATAAGAAAACCCTTGGACCAAATGGTGCCATTTACGGAGGTCGGCGTAAGCGTAACCATCTCTTCGGTGTGCAGACCTATTGTAAAGGCCGTAGGTGCCTTTACGCAGTTAATATCGTCAGGATTCTGTGTACAAAAGCAAACCGAGTCGGCAGATGAGAATGTGTCACAGGCAGGTTCTTCATCTTTGTCGTCACTACACGAAAGCACGCTTATCACCAGCGCAACCGAAAAAATAAGGGACCAAATTTGTCTTGTGTTCATGCAAACGGGATTTGTATAAACTTCGAATTTAAGTAATCCTGCGGGCCGCTTAATGTGAGGTTAGTGCTTTTGGCGGTAAGGCGTTGCAGATAACGTTAATCTGCATTAGTG
>JAEZDW010000440.1 GCA_023417955.1 Bacteroidota bacterium | reverse complement strand
ATCGAAAAGTATGGCCCTACCTACGCGATGAATAAGATGTACATCCTAATGGTTAAGCAGCACAACCGGGGGCAGGACGGGGCCGGAGTTGCAAACATCAAGATAGACGTAGAATCCGGACGCAGGTATATCAGCAGATACCGTTCGATCAAGACCGCGCCGGTCGCCGACCTCTTCAAAAAAATCAGTAAAAAGTACCGCAAAGCCCAAAAAGAAGGCAAGGATAAGTTCCGAAACGAGCAATGGCTCAAGGAAAACGTTGCTTTTACAGGTGAGATTTGGTTAGGTCACCTTCGTTATGGAACCCATGGGCAGAATAGCATTGAAAACGTTCACCCCTTCCTCCGTCAAAACAACTGGCGAAGCCGGAACCTTGTGATGGCCGGTAACTTCAACATGACCAACGTTGAGGAGCTTTTCGATATCCTTGTTAACCTCGGTCAACATCCAAAGGAAAAGGTTGATACGGTTACCGTAATGGAGAAGATCGGCCACTTCCTGGATGAAGAAGTTCAGGTGTTGTTTGAAAAGTACAAAGACAAATTTTCGAACCGCGAGATCTCTGAAATTATCGAGAACGAAATCGACCTGCAGCGTGTCCTCAAGCGTGCATGCAAGGACTTCGATGGAGGCTACACTATGGCCGGAATGATTGGCAGCGGATCAAGCTTCGTCGTACGCGATCCGAATGGGATCCGTCCCGCATATTTCTATGCCGACGATGAAGTAGTAGTTGTCGCCTCTGAGAAACCTGCAATCAAAACAGCGTTCAACATCGACTACGCTCAGATTGAAGAAATAGATCCGGGCCATGCGTTGATTATAAACAAGAGCGGCGACTACGCACAGTATCCGATCACACGCGCCGGAGAAAAGAAATCATGTAGCTTCGAAAGGATATATTTTTCGCGGGGTAACGACCCCGACATCTATAAAGAACGTAAACAACTTGGAAAGCTTCTCGTTCCCCAGGTATTGCGCGCAATCAACTTTGATCTGAAGAATACTGTTTTCTCTTACATTCCGAATACGGCGGAAACTGCATTTTACGGATTGATGGCAGGTATCGAAGATTACCTTATCCGAAAACAGAAAGATATTATCATCGACCAAAAACCATCGGTTGATTCACTTGAAGACATTCTTTCATTCCGTCCGAGGATCGAAAAGCTCGTATTGAAAGATGTGAAGCTGCGTACATTCATCACTGATGATGAACATCGCGATGAAATGGTGGCGCACGTTTATGATACGACATATGAAGTAATTCGTAAAGGTGTCGACACCATCGTTGTTATCGACGACTCTATCGTCCGTGGTACTACTCTTGAAAAAAGCATCCTTAAGATGCTCGACCGACTTGAGCCGAAAAAGATCGTTGTTGTATCTTCCGCACCACAGATTCGTTTTCCCGATTGTTACGGAATTGACATGAGCAAGATGGGTGAGTTTGTCGCCTTCCGCGCTATGATTGCTTTGCTGCGTGAACGGGGCAAAGATTATATGCTTGGCGAAGCCTATGAGAAGTGTACACGCGCCCGCGGACACCAGAGCCAGGAGAACTACGTCAAACAACTTTACGATCAATTCACAGACGATGAAATTTCACTCAAGATTTCTGAAATCTGTCGCCCTGCAGATATGAAGGCGGACCTTGAAATCGTATTCCAGACTGTCGAAAACCTGCATAAAGCCATCCCTTATCATTCAGGCGACTGGTATTTCACCGGTGACTATCCGACTCCTGGTGGAATGAAAGTTGTGAACCGCTCCTACGTAAACTTCATGGACGGAAAGCTGGTTCGCGCCTACTAGTCTACCAAGGCAGGTAGAAGTCAAAAACAATATCATTCATGCAACGGAAGTGCCCCCGCGGGCATTTGTTGAATCCCGATGTAGTGCACGGCCTGCATGCGATCCGATTGTTCTCCAGAATCGTGAAGCGACTGTTCACCGGATACCTGCCAAAATCAGTCACAGTGTTTCCATAAACAACAAAGGTCTCCTTCCCAAAAACTGATGCGACAGCAATGAAGTCGTTATCAAATGTGAACACATACCGGCTGTTTTTGATAACCCCTGCCATCTGATTGAAGCTGAATTTCCCGCAGGCGTTATAAACAATAGCCTTCTTGTTCAGAGCCAATAGTCCTTCTTCAACTTCATCCGATGAACTCCGGACAAAGAATTTCTCAATCGCTGTCCCGGACCCGACATCCTCATCATTTCCCAAAATGATAATTGGTTTGTTAATGCGATCACATAGCGCAATCATGCGCTCAAGCGGAAGCTTTCTCGTATTATAAGGCGCGGAAATACAGAATGCGACATATCCCTTCTGAAACGGATCCGGAAGCCAGTCAGGTGGCACCTCATCGCGGTATGGGATATGGAAATCGGGACGCATTCCATCATTCTTCACATTCAAAGCGGACGCTGTTGCGATGTACTGATCAATGAGATGCATGGGTATCATCCGGTTAATCTTTAGTCGCGTCAACAGCCACGTTTTCCACCGACGTTTGTCCAAACGGATTACTTTTCCCGTCAGGCGCTTTGTTTGCAGCCATGAGCGGAAATCAGGACAGAGATCGAGCACATAATCATACCCGTGAGTCCGGCATGTTGTTATGTCGTCTGCGTTGCCCAATGCCCACACTGCATCCAGATACGGATTTTCAGCGAGAAGGCACTTACCAGTTTCATGCGTCAAGTAAAAGATCGCTGCCTCGTCGATTTGAACCTTCAATACCCTGACAAGCACAGTTGAAAAGACGATTTCTCCCGGCGGCCCGGAATGAACGATCAGCACCTTCATTTGTGACGGTTGGTCTAAAGAAAATTAATACTATTTACTATTTTAGAATGTCTTAAAACAACATTCGACATTGGTCTGGCAGATAACAATCACCACCTGTATTTTGCCAAAATAAACGTACCTAACAAATAAGAACATGAATTACTGGCTTGTGAAAACAGAACCAGGAACGTATTCCTGGGATGATCTCGTAAAGGACAAGAAAACCACGTGGGACGGGGTGCGAAATTTTCAGGCCAGAAATAACCTGAAAGCGATGAAAAAGGGTGACATGGTATTCATTTATCACAGCGGCGACGACAAAGCGGTAATTGGAACGGCAAAGGTTTCGAAGGAGAGTTTTCCCGACCCGAAGGACTCAGCATGGATTGCAGTCGAACTGTCGGCCCATAAAAAACTGAAAAATCCGGTGACGCTCGCACAAATAAAGGCCGACAAGCGTTTAAGTAATATGACACTCGTACGCGCCTCCCGGCTATCTGTCCAGTCCGTGAAGGAGGAAGAGTTCGGGTTTGTCATGACGTTAAGCGAAGGAGACTAAATTATGCAAAGGAGCTACGCGTTGACATCTTTTTTACTATTGCTTATGACGATCGCCACGGATTCACTCGTTGCGCAGATCGCTCAACCCTATCGTTATGAGCTGGAGCAAAAAAATTCCGATGATTATTTTAATATCATCTCGCTAAAAGAAAAGGGGCTCGCACTTTTTCGTGAACGAGATAAATTCAAACAGAGTAATCGTCTGTGGGAATTGATCCTTCTCGACAGTGTGCTCAACGAAAAGAAAAAAATAGAGCTTGAAATCAAGGAACGACATAAAATGGTCGGCTATGAAATCGGCAGCACAAGCTTGTACTTTTTGTTCCGCACCGGCGACAATAACAAGAATGATTTTGAATTAATTGAAATTTCATTCGACGGGACCGAACGCGAGCGATTTCCGATTAAACCTGATCTCGATTTCAGGCTTACGCACTTTATCAAAGCCGGTGACAACTTCGTCTTTGGCGGTTACGTGAGTAATGAAGCCGTAATTATCCTGTTTGAACCTGCAGGGAAGAGTATTCGCGTGCTGCCTGGATTCTTCCAAAAAGATACCGAATTGGTTGATCTTCGCACCAACCAGAACGGAACATTCAATACAATATTGATGGATCGGAGCAATCGCGGAGAGAAAAAGATCCTGTTCAGAACCTTTGATCCGTCGGGGAAGCAATTACTTGAAGACAATATATTATTGGACGAAGACGTCACGCTTCAAACAGCCATCACAAGTACACTTGAGCGTGAAGAATTGATTATCGCCGGAACATGGGGTGAGCGAAATTCAAAACAATCAAGCGGCTTTTTTACCCTTCCGGTGAATCCATTTGCTGATCAGAAGATCAACTATGTTGAATTTGGTGAACTCGACAACTTTGTAAATTATCTAAATCAGAAACGGGCTGCGAGAATAAAGG
>JAEZDW010000433.1 GCA_023417955.1 Bacteroidota bacterium | reverse complement strand
TTTCAGGATGGTGGCCTCCATAATGCTTTCCCCCATCTTGGGCATAATCAGTTCAACCTGCGCCATATATCTCTTTTTTGAGGTGGCAAGTTAATATTTTTGACTGTTTTTCAAGTCCGTAATCGTTTTCGAAATAGCCTTCCGCCAGGTAAATTTTCCCTTTTTCAGCAAACACAAAAGATAATTCGGCTGCTCCTGATCCGGTCTGTCTGATCATTTCGGGATTTGCTCAATCTGACGATTGAATTGTATGCGAATGACATGAATCCCAGGTGGTTTTGACTTCTATCATTAAATCCTGATACAAATACATCAACATTCGGTCAGGCATTTTAAACTGACTTACCATGATAACGGCTAAAGAAAAAACAATTGAGGAGTTACCGGAACCACAAACGGGGAAGAAGTTCGTGTATTCCTTCACAGAAGGTGATGGGAAAAACAAACAGCTACTTGGTGGCAAGGGCGCCAACCTTTGCGAAATGACCCAGATCGGACTTAATGTGCCGCCGGGTTTTGTAATAACTACAGAAGCATGCCTTACATACCTTGATACGCCGGACCGCATGTTGCCGCAAGGCGTAATGGAGGAGGTACGTTATCACATTCGCAAAATCGAACGTGAGACCGGAAAACAATTTGGTGACCCGGAGAATCCGCTGCTCGTCTCCGTGCGATCCGGATCGGCGATGTCTATGCCGGGAATGATGGATACAATTCTCAACCTCGGTCTGAATAAAGTTACCCTGCAGGGATTGATACGCCAATCGGGTAATGAACGATTTGGTTACGACGCCTATCGCCGCTTTATTCAATTGTTTGGAAAAGTCGCCCTCGGGGTTCCCGATTAAAAATTTGACAAACACTTCGAGGAAGTAAAGAAACGCGCCGGCGTTAAGGTGGACATCGCTCTCAACGCGGAAGATCTGAAAGAAATCAGTGAACACTTCTTGCAGGTTGTGCAGGAAACGTTAGGCAGGCCTTTTCCTGAAGATGTGTTTGAACAACTTGAGATTGCTATCAAAGCCGTATTCAACTCCTGGATGGGTAAACGTGCCGTTGACTACCGGAGAGAATTTAGGATTACCCCGGTCATGGCAAATGGTACTGCTGTAAATGTCGTCACTATGGTATTTGGTAATATGGGCAACGATTCGGCTACTGGTGTTGGGTTTACGCGTGACCCCGGCACTGGTGAAAACGTTATGTTTGGCGAATACCTTACCAACGCGCAGGGCGAAGACGTAGTAGCAGGTATCCGTACACCGAAACCGGTTAGCGAACTCGCTGCCGAAATGCCGCCGCTGTACCGCGAACTCGAAAGCCTTCGCGAAAAGCTTGAGAAGCACTACAAAGAAGTCCAGGATTTCGAATACACGATAGAGAAAGGGGTGCTGTACTGCCTGCAAACACGCAACGGCAAGATGAACACCACCGCAATGGTGCGCACATCGGTTGAGATGGCTCGTGAAGGCTTAATCACAAAACAACAGGCGCTGCTGCGTATCAAACCCGAAATGCTGGAGCAGTTGCTGCACCCGCGACTTGATTCACTTCACAAGGCGCTTCCACTAGCCCAGGGGTTACCAGCTTCGCCTGGTGCGGCGTCAGGACACGTTGTATTCGACGCCGACCGCGCGGAAACCCTTGGACGCGCCGGTGAAAAAGTAATCCTCGTCAGGGAAGAAACCAAGCCCGAAGACATTCACGGATTCTTCGCCGCGCAGGGAATTCTCACAAGTCGCGGCGGTAAGACCTCGCATGCTGCGGTTGTCGCACGCGGAATGGGCAAACCATGTGTTGCCGGCGCCGAAGGAATTCATGTGGACGTGAAAACACGCACTGCAAAAATTGGTGACAAAACGATACTTGAAGGCGACTACATTACGATTGACGGAGGGACAGGTTATGTGTACCAGGGTATCATTCCAACCGTTGAGCCAACGTTCTCCGACGAACTTAAGGTATTGCTTTCATGGGCAGACGAAATCTCGTCGCTGCGCGTGATGGCAAATGCCGATACACCGGCTGCCGCAAAGAAAGCACTCACTTACGGTGCAATGGGTATTGGACTATGTCGCACCGAACGCATGTTCAATGATGTAGACAGACTGCCTATCGTTGTTGAGATGATTCTTGCCGACACTGTCGAACAACGTGAGTCTGCACTTAACCGATTAAAGGATATTCAGCGCCAGGATTTTAAGGAGATATTAATGGCGATGGCACCACGACCCGTAACCATACGGTTGCTGGATCCCCCGATTCATGAATTCCTTCCAACCGAAGACGTGCTGCGTGACGAACTTGAACATCTGAAACATCTTAAAGAAACGGTGAGTGGTGTGTCTAATCTGTTCAACAGTCTGCGTCTGCTGAAAGCGGATTTGTCTATCATAAATCATTCGCCGGCGCCATTCACAAGTGATGGTGTTGAGTTGGTTGAGCAGGCTATTCAAAAGAAATCTCAAATGCTGCGAAAGGTACGCGAGTTGCACGAAGTCAACCCTATGCTTGGACACCGCGGTGTGCGTCTCGGGCTCACCTTCCCGGAAATTTACCGGATGCAAATCCAGGCTATCCTCGAAGCGACTGCAGAATGCCAGCGTGTCGGTATCGATGTGCGTCCGGAAATCATGGTACCACAGGTGAGTTCTGCCGAGGAATTGAAGCAGGTTCGTGCGATGGTAGATGACATCAAGAAAAAACTCGAAAGCGAAAAAGGTATCACGTTGAACTTCAAGTTCGGAACAATGATCGAAGTAGTGCGGGCATGTCTGCAGGCTGAAGAGCTGGCGGAGATTGCCGACTTCTTTTCATTCGGAACAAATGACCTGACACAGGCTGCGTTCTCATTCTCACGTGAGGATGCCGAGAATAAGTTTCTTCCATTCTACATCTCGAACAATATTCTTAAAAACAATCCATTCGAGGTGCTGGATACAAAAGGACTCGGTAAACTAATGAGAATGGCGGTTCAGGATGGTCGCCGTCAGAAGAACGGACTCAAAGTTGGTATTTGTGGTGAACATGGAGGTCATCCTGATTCGATTATATTCTGTCACTCACTTGGTTTGAACTACGTTTCGTGCTCAGCACCACGCGTGCCGGTTGCCCGCCTTGCCGCCGCACACGCCAGACTGGGCGAATCAACGTATTCAGGCAGTTGACGTTTGTCGTTTGTTTTGTTTGAACGAGAGGCTGCCAATGTGCAGCCTCTTTTTTATGATGGCATATTCAGCCGCACGAGGTTCAGGGTGAGTATCGAAGAAATCCTGATATTGATACCACGGTCACGTGACAACTGAAGTTTGCGCGCGACGGTTTTTTCAGCATCCGCGTAAGCGATCCAAACGGTGCCCACAGGTTTGTCGGGAGTGCCGCCGTCAGGACCGGCGATTCCGCTTGTAGCAATGCCGATATCGGTACCATATTTTTTCCGAACGCCACGTGCCATTTCCGAAACCGTCTCTTCACTCACCGCGCCGTGCTCCTGAAGTGTTTGCTCCCGTACGCCCAGTTCGCTGACCTTAATTTCGTTGGCATATGCGATGACGCCACCTTTGAAATATGCTGAACTACCTGGAACGCTGGTGATCATGTGTGCAAGGTGTCCCCCCGTACAGCTTTCTGCAGTCGCGATGGTAAGTCCACGTGTTTTCAAAAGTTGCCCCACGACAACTTCAAGGTCGTCCGTGCCATACCCGAAAATGTACTCGCCAACCAATGGTTTAAGCTTGTCAACGAGTTCCTGATTTTCGCGAACAAGTGTTGCGCGGTCGCTGCCAAAAGCAGTGAGCCTCAGCCTTACCTGAGACAGGCCGGGCAGGTAAGCAAGTTTGATGTGCGGGGGCAGAGATCGTTCCCAATCGGCGATTTTCTCCGCAAGAAACGACTCTCCAATTCCGATGGTACGAATATGAGCGTGTTCAATAACCGGTGTCTCGAACGTCGCAAGAAGTTTTGGTATGATGATGTTGGTCATCATGGCCTTCATTTCATGCGGAACGCCGGGCATCGAAACGAATACCTTGTTATTTCTGTTGAACCACATTCCAGGAGCGGTGCCGAGGGCATTTGTAATCTTTTCGCAACACACGGGTAATGCCGCCTGTTGTCGATTGATTTCTGTCAGGGCCCGTCCGCGTGAAGCGAAAAAGGCGGTGACCTCGCTAAGCGCTTCTTCGTGAATACGGACTTCACAGTCGAAATATTTCGCCAGGCAGGGTTTGGTG
>JAEZDW010000392.1 GCA_023417955.1 Bacteroidota bacterium | reverse complement strand
GATTTTTGATGCGATTCGCGGAGCCGGGTTTACGATTTGACATCTATAGTTTATGGTTCAGAATGGCTTGGATGCACGAAAGGTGAGTTTCACAGCTGCAAGCACCGATGGAAAAGTCAAATTGTCGATGGCTGAATCGCGTGAGACCACTGTCCTGATTAATGCCCGTGTGCAGACGAATCCTGCGACGCTACAGGAAATCATTGAGCGCATCGTTGATGAAGTGCAGAATCATCATAGATGTAAAATTCAGCTCGGCGAAGGAGCATCCTTCAGTCCCGGTTATCCTAAACCCACGCATCGCCTTACCACAATTTAGGTTATGGCTTAATTGCAGATACTTTACCAGCGATGTTAAGTTTTTCCGCCGGTATTTGTCCATACGCCACGTTCAGTCTGGCGGTACCATTTTCATAGTGAACTGTTCCGAATCCCGTATTTGTAGAAAGAAATGAAACAAAGTTACCAACGCGCGAGTTGACGTAGAGCGTTTTGTCAACCGCATCGTAACGTACTCCTGTTAAGCCTTCGATAAGCCCGTAGCTCGCCAGTGCGCGCGCATACCAGTGACCGCATTCATATTCATCAAATGGATTACGGGTTTTGCCATCGTATCGGCTGCGGCAGATTCTCACTATTTCCAGACCTTCATTGATTTTACCCATAAGCATAAGGTGGGCGGCGACCTGATATTCGATTCCGGTCCACACTTCATTACTGTAAACAAAAGGCAATGAAAGCTGACCACCCTTCGGCCAGGAACACAGTAGCAATCCACCTTCGTTGCCAAACGCGAATGAAGGGCGTTGCGGGTTAACGTGGCCGCGCAAATCTTTACGCAGGTTGTAGCGATGAACTGCGAGGAGATGGCTTTCAATTTTTTTTGAATCGAGAGGCTCATCGAGACCACACATGCGCGCGATCCATGAACCAAGTACGCCATCTGACAGGCAACCATTACCATACTGGTATTTAGGTCCTTCTTCTTCCAAAAGCTTCTGCGCCTCTTCTGAGTATTGTCCTACCATCGAAGTTTTGCCAGTCTCCAGAGGGTCAGCCCGAAGTCCCTTTGTTTGTATCTTTTGAATGAAGTATTCTCCGTTAAACAGTTCGGTCTCCATGTATTGGCGACCTTTTTTAAGTAGCGCCGAATAGTCAGCGACATCCTTTTTTTTCCTGAGGTGTTTGGCCATCGTGACCATCGCAGCGAGAGCACCAACATAAAAGCTGGTACACATTCCATCCGGCCCCCAGAATTCAATATCGTATGTATTATGATGGGGTTCTTCGATGATACCCTTCTTATCAGGATCCCACGACTGTTGACAATAATCAATACTTTGTTTTACCAGCGGGTACATCTTTCGCAGCCAGGCGTCGTCGCCGCTGATGCGCCATTCGCGATATACTTTCATAATGCCACCCAGCTGTCCATCGGCAGCGGCGTGAAAGTCATGTTTTATGGGGCGGATTGGCAACGAAGCTCGGAACATTTGATGTCCTTCGCGATTCTGATTTTCACAGAATTCAGTGTGCCGCAACGTGCGTTCGAGCGCAGGAAACAGATGTGGGATTGCCTGCGCATAGTTCCACACGTGCGTACAACTTCCGTGACAGCATCCCCAGGCGTCGCCGGTTCCTTCAAAGCTCCACAGCCTGCCGTCAAACTGCCGCAAGACTGTTGTTGATTTGAGGATCGCAAGATTGGCAGCAACGGCCTCGATAACTTCCGGAGGCAGCGTCATCGAATAGAATGCTTCTGCGAATTTCGCGGTTCTGGCATCAAGATCACGATAGGATTTTTCCCAGTAGCCGACAACATCTTCGATTCCTTTGAAGCGCGCGGCGTACCATGGCCGGTAGTTTTCTTTCGTCGTCTCGGGACCGGCGATCGTGTTTCCGATATCAGCACTGGTATTGCAGCACCCTGAACCCGGATCACAATTTTCGTCGTCGGACTGATCTTGCCCGATACGAACGTCAGAGTAGGGGACATACCAGCAGGTGTGCACTATGATTTCTTTTTCTTCTCCCGGACCGAGGACGAACGGCACATACAGTGAGGCACCTGGAGCATTTACGGGTACCGGTTCCGTTGCGCGTGCCTCAGCTTTTTCGACGGAACGCCAGGTCATCGTCATTGAATCGAACCACCCGCCGCGAAACCAGCAATGGTCAACGATGGTGTTTTCCTGATCACACGTAATGGCGAAATGAGCCTCTGCATCTTTTTTATCTTCGATACCTTCCTGTCGCAGGACGAACCCCCGAGGTATTGCAGTTACTTTGTTCGAAGGTTTTTCGTTATCGCGTTTAAGGAAGTTCTTTGCATGGAAGGAGAACAGACAGTCGTGCCTCTCGGAGCCCGTGTTTCGAAACGTGTATACGAGTCCGGCAACGGGCAAACTTGAATTATCTTCGTCTGTAGGTATAAATGGGTTCCATGCTTTTATTTTCGCTTCCAGCGGATACTTTGTTTCGCTCAAAGCTATTGAAGCATACGGAAACCGTAGTTCGAAAGACGCTTTTTCAAAATGAGGCAATCCGAGGGTTGTGCCGCCGAGACCGTTTCCCGCAAGAGCTACACCAAATTTCTTCCATTCCGGTGGCGGCCCTTCGACTATACGGGCACTTTGGGCCAGATTCTTAATGGAGATTGCAGCAAACATTCCGGGGTCGTTGTTGATATCAGGCTTATGCCTGATCGACATGTGCGAATACGCTCCTGTGCCCTCAATGCAATACATCCCGGCTCCAAGCCCACCCAAGGGGAATGCGATCCGATCGAGTTGAATGCCGGTGTATGGTCCGTTAAATACGCGCTCACTCGTAATATCATCTTGGAGGGGCAGCCCGCCATCCTCTGATGCTGATTTGAATCCGTGGGCATCTGTTGTAAGGGGCAGGAGCGTGGCCGAAAGCGATCCGACGCCAACTTGCCGAATGAAGTTTCTCCTGGTGTGGTCCATAGTGTTTAGCGGTGAGTTAAGATACTAATTGCCCACCGGGAATGCATCATGGGCCGTCCTTTTTCCGGGGCCGTTGTCAGCCTTTTTTACAACGGGATTTTCCATAACTTGGCAGATCGTTTTGGCCGCATGAGGGTATCCGGTATTATTCTACTCCTGTTTATTTCGTTTGGCACAACTGCGCAATTTCCCGGCAAGGGCGCTTTGCATCAGCTTGACTCCTTACTGACAAGCAGAAACGCGATCCTGCAGACAAAATTTGAACGACTGAATTCTTTAAAGCGCAGCCTGCCGGGCAGAAATGCCATGGAGGAGTATGAGACAACGCTGGCGATTTATAATGAGTACAAGTCGTTTATCTATGATTCCGCGTTTCGTTACGCGCGTAGCTTACAGCAAGTTGCGGCAAGAATCGGCGACCCTGCACTGATTCTTGAATCAAAGATCAATCTTGCTTTCGTTCTTGTTTCAGCTGGTCTCTTTCATGAGGCTCTCGACTCGCTTCAGACTATTGATGCGTCGAAATTGGCGGAGCGGCGACGATCGTCATACTATTTTCTTTGCGGGCGGACGTGTTATGATGTCGCTGAATTTGCCGGCGATGATTTTTTTGGCAGTTCATACCATGCACGTGGCAACCAGTACATTGACTCAGCTCTGCATCAGTTGAATCCCGATGAACCTCAATATCTCCTGGCGCGTGGCCTCCTTGACCTGCACACACGGGATATGATCAGCGCGATAAAAAATTATGAGAAACTATTATTGGAGTATCCACTCACTGATTCCGAAAAGGCAGTAGTCGCCAGCACGTTAAGCTTTCTATATCTGAACAGCGGGGAACGGGAACATTCTAAAGTTATGCTAATCGAGGCGGCGCAGGCGGACATCAGGTCTTCGACCAGAGAGACCGTAGCGTTGATGAATCTCGCCAGGATGCTGTACGATGATGAGGAAATTGAAAAGGCGTACTCCTATATCCGCGTGGCCATGGACGACGCCAATTTCTATGGCGCCAACCATCGCAAAATTCAGGTTGCCTCAGTCTTTCCGTTGATCGAAGGGAAACAGCTTGCTATGGTTGAAGCCAGAAAGAACATGCTCCTTGTGTATGCCACTGGGATCACGCTTTTCGCCCTGCTTCTGATCGGTTTTGGTGTGATCATCTTTGTCCAGTTCCGGAAGTTGCAACACGCCAAACATATTATTTCGGAGTCCAATGAAAGACTTATTGAAACGAATCAACACCTGGTTGACGCCAACAAAATTAAGGAGGAGTATATCACGTATTACTTTAATACCACTGCCGACTACATTTCAAGGCTTGAGAATCTCAAGAAGAGCATGGAAATGAAGTTGATGACTAAAAAACTCGATGACCTGAGGTTCATTGCAGACGGTATTAACATCCGGCGGGAGCGGGAGGAACTTTACCACAATTTTGACAAAGTGTTTCTAAAATTGTTTCCGGACTTTGTTAATGTTTTTCAGTCGTTGTTCCGGGAAGAGGATCGCGTTCAATTAAAAGAAGGCCAACTACTCAATACTGAACTCCGCATTTTTGCCCTGATACGAATGGGCATTACTGACAACGAGAAAATTTCGCGAATTCTTGATTATTCTGTTACGACGATATATACGTACAAAACACGAATCCGGAACAAGTCCATTGTACCAAATGACGAGTTTGACCGCCGGATTATGAGCATTCGGACGTTCTAACGACCCGCTTTCTTCTCGATTTCCTTTAGATTTTTCATTGTTCAAATAAACGACAACGTATTGTATGACAGTGTGTTGAATGCAATTGCCGGTCAATATTTTCTAGATTTTGCAGGGATAAATTGATCACCCGTTTCACCCCCTCTTCCTTTGTTAAGTCCGCAATCGTTTGCCGGAAGGACTCCGGCGGGGTTCGCGGCGCACCAAATCAAGCCTAAAAATATGAACTACGCGCAAGCTGAAAAGAATCGCCGGAAACGGCTGGAAAACCTGATCGGGGTGATGCTCTGCTGCCTGATGGTACTTGCAGGTATGCCCCGGGTAAACGCCCAGGATGGATTGTCCATCAGTGGTACCGTGGTGGACGAAAACGGAGACGGTATGCCCGGTGTGAGCATTCGGCTCAAGTCAACCCCTTCAATCGGAACCGCTACTGATGTTGAAGGCAAATACCGCCTGTCCCTGCCTGCTAATGCCGGCGGTGACATTCTGTTGTTCTCGTACGTCGGTTACGCGACAAAGGAAGTAACCGTAGGCAGTGGGAGTAGCGTTGACGTCCGGATGGAGCCGGACCTGGCAACGCTTAGCGAGATTGTTGTGGTAGGTTACGGAACCCAGGAAAAACGCGATGTCACTGGTGCGATGACGTCTCTGTCGTCAGAGCAGTTGAATCAGGGCGCGTTCACCAATCCTATGCAGCAGATTGCAGGAAGGGCCGCAGGCGTAAATGTAACGCAAACAGGAAGTGAGCCTGGATCTTCACCGTCGGTTCGTATTCGTGGTATTACGTCGCTAATCGGCGGTAACGATCCATTGGTCGTAGTGGATGGGATTCAGGGTAATATGGATCTCCTCAACCAGGTTCCTCCCGGTGAAATTGAAAGCATTGACATATTAAAGGACGCGTCGGCGACAGCCATTTATGGTTCGCGCGGCGCTCCGGGTGTGATTATCGTTACAACGAAGGCAGGAAAAGAAGGCAGACTTTCTGTTGAGTACAACGCATCGGCTTCCGCTGATTTTATTCCGCGCCAGTTGGAGGTGCTTGATGCGCAACGCTGGTGGGAAGTCGCCCGGCAGACTGGTGTGCCTGCAGCGGCGAATCACGGTTCGTCTACGGACTGGTTTGACGTCCTCACCCAGACCGGGTCTACGCAAAATCATACGCTTTCCTTCGGGGGCGGCACAAAACAATTGAATTACCGTGCATCCCTTACAGCACTGCTGCAGAATGGGGTTGTTATCAATTCCAGCAACAACCGTTACATCGCTAACGTGCAGGCTACGCAACGCGCGCTGGATGATAAACTAACTTTGACCTTTCACCTTAACAGCAGCGTAAACAACACAGTGGGCAGTCCGAACAGCGTGGGCCGTGCTTCGTTTACATCGAATCTTATTACGAACTCGTACGTAATGCGTCCTACCGATCCTATCTTCGACACAGACGGCGAAACGTACTATACCGATCCGAATGTATTCCAGTACATCAATCCCTACGCAGTTGCCGAAACAGTTGTAAATGAAGGAAGGAATAACAACCTATTCGGGAGCTTCCGCGCAAATATGGAAATCGTCAAAGGGCTAACAGCAGGGTGGTTTGGAAGCTGGAGGAAAACGGATAACATGTGGGGGTACTTTCTGCCTGCAAAATCAACCGTTGCGTTTGCCGTTGACAACGACGGGTTGGCCAGCATCAACAATAATCGTCAGGATGAGCGTCTGATGGACATCAGTCTCGAATACAAAAAGGAACTCGAACAGCATTCCTTCGGTGGTTTGTTCGTATACGAGTGGCAGAATCAAACATATCAGGGAAACTTCTCACAGGCCAAAGGTTTTCTGAATGATATCGCGACGTATAACGCACTACAACTAGGTGATCTTTCACGTGTTCAGCCGGGTGACTTCTCATCATACAAGAACGACAGGACACTGATTTCTTTCCTGGGTCGTGTGAATTATGCATTCAAGGATCGCTACCTGCTGACACTCAGTATGCGCAGGGACGGATCATCCGTGTTTGGCAAGAATAACAAGTGGGGTAACTTTCCTTCAGCATCGGTGGCGTGGAGAATCGATCAGGAGCCTTTCATGTCAGGGCAGGGCTTGTTTGATGAGCTGAAACTTCGTGGTGGTTACGGTGTGACCGGAAATCAACAGGGTCTTTACCCGCAAAATTCGCTCTCTCTCGTTGGCGCTTCCGGCGTCACGTACTTCGGCGGCGCACCGATTACTAACTTTACAATCACGCAGAACTCCAATGCCGACCTGAGATGGGAGACTCGGAAACAAACCAACGTAGGTGTTGATTTTGCAGTATTGGAAAGCCGTCTTCGCGGTTCATTGGATGCATTCACAGCAACAACAGATAATCTGCTGTTTAACTATACTGTTCCGCAGCCACCATTTCCGTATGGAACGATCGTTGCCAATGTGGGAAGCATCCTGAACAAAGGTATTGAAGTAGCCCTGTCTTACGATGTCATTCGCGCCGGCAATACAACCCTCACCCTGGCAGGGAACGCATCGCTGCTAAGAAACGAGGTGTTGAATCTGAGCGGTAGCATTAATGGAGTTCCTCTCAATACCGATTACGTGCCCTGGGGTCCGAACTCTTTCCTGATTGAAGGCAAACCAATTGGAACATTCTTCATTCTAAATCATACGGGTATAAATGAAAACGGCGTTGAGACCGTGCTTGACAGGAATGCCGATGGGACGATCGATCAGGGTATTCGCAGCCCGGACCGCGCGTTTGCAGGTTCAGCACTTCCTACTCATACTTATGCATTCACACCGACATTGCGTCATAAGAACATTGATGTGTCTATGGTCTGGCGTGGCTCAGGAGGAAACAAAGTGTACAACAACCTTCGTCAAAGTCTGAGCATGCTCGAAAACATTGGCCGCGCCAATATTCTCGAAAGCGCTGTCGACCTTGGCATCTACACGTCACAATATGGCTCTGATGTTTGGCTCGAAAACGGATCTTTCCTACGCCTGGATAATGTTACAGTAGGTTACAATGTTCCGGTTGAGCGCTTTCCGCACATTGACCGGTTGAGAGTTTCTCTTACCGGTAATAACCTGTTACTATTTACCGGATACTCAGGCGTTGATCCTGAGCTCAACGTGAGTGGAGGCAACGGATTCGGCGGTGATAATGGTATTTATCCGCGAACAAGAAGTATTGCACTCGGACTGAATGTGGTTCTAAAATAATGACGGCAATGAAAATCAATAAAGTAATATTTACAACGGCAATGCTAGTGGCGTTCTTCAGCGCCTGCACTGATGTTGAAGAAAAGGTTTACGACAAGTACGCCGCTGATGAGTTTTTTTCGTCGCCGGAGGGTGCCGATGTAGCACTGGCCGGTGTGTATTCACAGATTGGGGGCAACTGGGATGGTGTCGGATACGCCGGTGCCGACAATGGATGGTATGACCTGAATACCATGCCCACTGACGAACAGGTCATTCCGCACCGCAATACAGGTGACTGGCAATTGGATTTCGCCAGGTTACATCTCCATCAATGGCTTCCGACTGACTTCATTGTGAACAACACGTGGAATTGGCTTTACACATCTGTGTTCAAGGCCAACCTTGCAGTGAGTCAGCTTGAAAGCGCAGGTTCAGATGAGGCGAAGGTTGCCGAGGCGCGAGTGCTACGCGCATTCTTCTACTATCTTTTGATGGATGATTTCGGGTCTGTGCCTTTTTACACCGAAAATAACGTTACTGTAAGTCAGATACCTCAGGCGAGCAGACAAGAGGTTTACAACTTTGTGGTTGATGAGCTGGTAGAAAACGCTGACAAACTTCCGGGTACGAGAGGCGGCGCCTTTTACGGACGCTTCAATAAATGGGCGGCGTACACACTTCTGGCAAAGGTCTACCTGAATGCCGAAGTATATACTGGAACACCACGATGGGCGGAGTGCCTCGCTGCATGTGACAAAGTTATAGCAGGTGGATTTTCCCTCCATGCCGGTGGAGCGAATGGTTCAAGCCCACTGGGTTTCCGCTATTATGAATTGTTTGGGGATAACCTTCCGGATGATGAAACGATTCTCGCAATCTTTACGAGAGCAAACGTGGTGTCGCGTAACGTTTACGCTGTACGCAGCTTGAACGGCCCGCACGCGCAGGAACTTTTTGGTTACAGCGGCTGGAACGGTACTATTGTTCCGGGTGCTTATTTTCAGCGCTATTCCGATGACGATATCCGGAAGAGGCAGTTTCTGATTGGTCCACAACCCGGCGGAGTAAACTACAGTATTGAAGTTGAGTCACTCGATAACCCGGGGGCGGACAGGAATGCCGGTGTGCGTAACATTAAGTTTTATCCGGTGGAACCGATGGACGGCGGTGGTGCATCAAACGATTTCCCGATTTACAGGTTCGCGGATATTTTGTTGATGAAAGCGGAATGTCTGGTTCGCCTCAATGATGCTGCAGCCGCAAAACCATTTGTCGACCAGGTGCGTCAACGCGCAGGGCTTGGCGCGCTGTCAACCAATCCGACGCTTGATGATATCTACAACGAACGAAGTCTTGAACTCAATTGGGAAGGACATCGCCGCCAGGATATGATTCGATTTGGAACGTTTCTCGACGCGAATGAGTTTCGAGGCGCGTCTCAGGAATTCAGAAAGTTGTTTCCAATTCCAACCGCGGCACTGGATGCAAATCCGGGTCTTGTTCAAAATCCTGGATATTAAATCTGATAACGTATGAAAGGAAATTATAGAAATTTGTTAGTACTCATCCTGACTGTATTCATTGCCAGTGCATGTCAGGATGATCCGACGCTTACGGTTCTTGAAAAAGTAAGCTTTTCTGCCATACCAACGTCAAATGCGACGGAAATTGTTGTTACAGAGGAAAATGTCGACGATAAGCTAATTACGTTCACATGGGGAGCGGTTAAGTATCCTATTAGCGCACCCGTTACATACTCACTTGAGTTTGCAGTTCCACAGGATACCCTGAACGGA
The DNA here is from genome assembly GCA_023417955.1 of Bacteroidota bacterium. GTDB lineage: Bacteria > Bacteroidota > Bacteroidia > Cytophagales > Cyclobacteriaceae > Ohtaekwangia. Next base: position 4,680 of record JAEZDW010000392.1, on the reverse strand, counting down.
TGGAAGAATACTGTTGAAAGAGAGATAGGTGAGGAGGTATTCACCGCGCAGGTTTCCGGTCAGGAATTGAATGCAATTGCAAGTGAACTTGGACTTGAGCCGGGGGAGAGACACAATGTTGTCGTCAGAATAAAATCATATCTTGATCGGCCGGCATTCTCGAAAGCACTCGCAATTAGCCTAACGCCTTTGAAAGTATTCAGCGGGTACCCTGCGTTGTGGATAGCCGGCGATTTTCAGGGGTGGAACATTGGAGCTGCAGCCACTATTGTCTCCGTTAATGATGATGGAATCTACGAAGGCTACATTTATTTACCCCCGGGAGGCACGAATGAGTTCAAGCTTTATGCACAGCCCAATTGGGAGCCAACTTCATACGGAAATGGCGGTGATGACAATATGATCGTCGCGAACTATGCAGGAGCTAACTTTGCCGCACCTTCTGACGGATATTATCTTTTCAGTGTTAACTTGAATACGATGAAATATCTGCTCATAAAAACTGAATGGGGTATCATTGGCGGTGCGACACCTGCCGGGTGGGATGCAGATACACCACTTGTTTATAATCCGGCGACACAAAAATGGTCGGTAACTGCCGAGATGAAGGCCGACGGTTCCTTCAAGTTCCGGGCGAACAATGCCTGGCAGCTTGACTTTGGTAAGGATGAGAGTGGTAACCCCGGATATGCTAACCATCCCTGGAAAGCGTATATTGAGCAGCCACATTTTACAGTCCCTTCCGATGGAAACTATACGGTAACGCTTGACCTGAGCGAACCAGGCAATTACAAGTACTCGATAAAGAAAAACTAAGAAACACGGGGATGAGTTGTCCCGGTAAACCCGAATGACGATGACGATAATAATGGTGAAGAAACGACTGTCAGGTTTTATGAGACGGTTTTTATCTATGATCCTGCTAAGCCTGCTGATACTTTCTGCTTTTGGATGTAGCAAAGATGAGCCTGTTACTCCAAACCCTAAGCCGGTCGAGGAAGAACAACCGAAACAATATGGCGAGCCGTTCACAAATGTCCCGGAAGTCAAGGACATTAATATGTATGAAGTGAATATGCGCGTGTTCAGTGCGGGTGGTAACCTGGATGGTGTGACAGCACGGTTAGATGAAATCAAAAGCCTGGGCATCAACGTGATCTGGCTAATGCCCATATATGAACAAGGTGTGCTTAAAAGCGTTGGATCTCCATATGCGATAAAGGATTACAAGAAAATCAATCCGGAATTTGGTACGCTTGAAGATTTGCGTGAGCTGGTTAGTGAAGCACATGAGCGTAACATGGCCGTGATTCTGGATTGGGTCGCGAATCACACAGCGTGGGATCATAAGTGGATCCAGAATGCTTCGTGGTACACACGCGACGGAACTGGAAATATTGTTCAACCAGAAGGTACAAATTGGACTGACGTTGCTGATTTGAATTTTGGAAGTCAGGCTATGCGCAAAGAAATGATCAGCGCAATGAAGTACTGGGTGCTCGAGGCTAATGTTGATGGATTCCGCTGTGACTATGCTGATGGCGTTCCTGCGGATTTCTGGAAGCAGGCTATTGACACGCTCCGAGGCATTCCGGATCGGAAGCTTGTCATGTTTGCTGAAGGCGGTAAAAAGGAGTTGTTTTCGGCGGGTTTTGATTTGATTTTTGGATGGAATTTTTACGGAAAACTAAAGGACCTTTACGAAGGCAAGGCGTCGGTGGCGACGTTGTTTAATGCGCATACAGCAGACTACTCCTCAGTCGGCCAGGGCAAGCATATTTTGCGATGGATTACCAATCACGATGACAATGCCTGGGATAACACACCAACGACTATTTTTGGTGGTGTCGAGGGTTCAGTCTCGGCATTTGTAATCACAGCGTACATGGGTGGAGTTCCCTTAATTTACAATGGTCAGGAGGTTGCGTGTCCTTTAAAACTTCAATTCTTTAGTAATGCCAATACAAAAATCGATTGGTCATTGAATCCAGATGTTCGTTTGATATATGGAAAACTTCTTGCGATACGCAACTCAAGCGAGGCTTTGCGTGGAGGCGAGTTGGAAAACCATTCTTCAGACGACGTGGTTGCCTTTACGCGTACTTCGGATCCGGATCAGGTGCTTATCGTTGTTAATGTGCGTAACGCATCACGAACGTTTTCAATACCTGCGCAGCTTCAGTCCGAATGGAAGGATGCTGTAACCGATGAAATCGTTCCGCTTTACGAACAAATCCAACTCGAGCCTTATGCCTATCGCATCTTTCGCAAGTAGTGGTCGCCTTTCGGCAGTTGCTAAAAACAAGTATAGTTGTAATTATTCAGTGCGCCCTCCGGAGGGCGCCGGAAATTAATCGATTATGAAATCAATAATGTTTTCGTCTTTTGTTTTACGTCGCGTCTTCTTTGCTATTGCGGCGTTGCTTTTTATTTTCTCAGTGCAGGTATTGCGTGCTCAGACACTAACATCACCAGATGGGAACCTGGTCCTGCAGTTCAATCTTGATAATGACGGGGTACCGCGTTACCAATTGAAGTACAAGAATAAGGATGTGATTCGTCAGAGTACGCTCGGACTTATGTTGAAAAACCAGCCATCCCTTGAGAAGGGATTTGCCATTACGGGGACGAGCACTAATACAATTGATGAAACATGGATGCCTGTGTGGGGTGAAGAAAAGTCGATCAGAAATCACTGCAATGAATTGCTGGTTACATTGGCGCAAGCCGGGCACAATGGCCGGTTCATCAACCTTCGGTTCAGACTGTTCAATGATGGCCTTGGCTTCAGATATGAATTCCCGAAGCAACCTCATTTGAATTATTTCATTATAAGTGAAGAGCTGACTGAATTTGCACTGGCCGGTGATCACAAGATTTTCTGGATTCCCGGAGACTACGATACCAACGAGTATCCTTACACGACATCACGCGTATCAGAAATCCCTTCGCTACAAGAGAAGGCAACTGTTCAGATTTCGGCGCAGCAGCCAATTGCTAATCCTTCGGTTCAGACGCCTTCAATGTTGAAGTCTTCCGACGGATTGTATATCAATATTCACGAAGCTGCGTTGGTGAACTATCCGGCCATGCATCTTAATGTTGACGCTTCCACACTGAAGTTGAGTACACATCTCACACCAGACGCGGTAGGTAACAAGGGGTACGTGCAAACTCCTCAGACTACGCCCTGGCGAACAATTGTGGTGAGTGACAAGGCGACAGACATACTGAAGTCGCGACTGATACTCAATCTTAATGAACCAACTGCATATGAAGATGTTTCCTGGATAAAGCCGGTGAAGTATCTGGGAATATGGTGGGAATATTTTGTCGCAGGTAAGAGCACCTGGGCGTATAGTACAGAGGTAAATGTGAAACTGAGTGATGACTTCTCGAAGTTTACGCCGAACGGACGCCACGGTGCGACTACTGAAAAGGCAAGACGTATTATTGATTTTGCAGCTAAACATGGATTTGACGCAGTTCTGATCGAAGGCTGGAATATCGGGTGGGAGGATTGGTTCGGCAACTGGAAAGAGAACGTTTTCGATTTTGTTACGCCGTATCCGGATTTTGATGTGAAAGCCGTGCAGGCATACGCCACATCCAAAGGAGTTAAGGTTATTATGCATCATGAAACGGCAGCATCAGCGACTAACTACGAGCGCCGCCTTGATCGGGCGTTTCAGTTTATGAAGGATTACGGTTACGATGCCGTGAAGACCGGATATGTCGGAGATATTATTCCACGTGGCGAGCATCACGACAGCCAATGGCTCGTTAATCATTACATTCATGTTGCTGAGCGTGCTGCGGATTATAAGATAATGGTAAACAGCCACGAAGCAGTACGCCCCACAGGGCTGCATCGTACGTATCCAAACTGGATTGCACAGGAATCCGCAAGGGGAACCGAGTTCGAGGCAATGGGTGGACTTAATCCCGAACACGGCACGATCCTTCCCTTCACGCGCTTAATGGGTGGCCCTATGGACTACACACCGGGAATTTTTCAGACGGATCTTTCCGTTTATGGTACCGGAAGTAATCAGCGTGTAAACACGACGTTGGTGAAGCAGCTTGCATATTATGTTACGATGTATAGCCCGCTCCAAATGGCAGCTGATCTTCCGGAAAATTATGAACGCTTCCCGGATGCATTTCAGTTTATCAAGGATGTAGCCGTAGACTGGGACGATACATATGTCCTCGAGGCGGAACCTGGTGATTACATTACTATCGCGCGGAAGGCGAAGGGGAAACATGAATGGTTTGTCGGCGGCATCACGGATGAAAATCCGCGCACTGCTGATGTTAACTTTTCGTTTCTGCCTGCGGAGAAACAATATATCGCAACAGTCTATGCAGATGGAGGGAATGCAAGTTACGACAAGAATCCTCAGGCATACACGGTTACCAGATTTGTGGTTACTTCACAAAGCCGGTTGAGGCAAAAGCTGGCGTCCAGCGGGGGAGTTGCCATCAGCATTCGTGAGGCAGCTGCTGGTGAAACGCGGGGATTGAAGAAGCTTGGAAAAAAATAGGGAACCTGTGAGGGTTCCCGATACTTTTTTTGGATCAGCCCCGCCTCATATCGGTGGCTCCCTCCATGGCGTGTTCTGTTTTTAGTTTCCCTTTTGGTTCCCGCTTCACATCTTTCGAAGCCTGCTTACCCAC
>JAEZDW010000352.1 GCA_023417955.1 Bacteroidota bacterium | reverse complement strand
GGGTATACTCACCCTCACTGGTGTCGCATCGGTTGACGAGTATGTACAGGCAATCCGTAGCATAACGTACACATTCATCAATCTGCAGGACGTTATCGATGCGCCAAGGACGGTGTATATTAAGCTGAGCGATGCTGCAGGTACGAGCGAAATAGCTGAACGACAAATTGACCTAACTTTCGATTTTGTTCAGCTAAATGTTCCACAGGTGTTCTCCCCGGATGGAAATGGCATGAACGATATTTGGCCCTTCCCGGATGATTCTGGTCTTGAGCCGTATAATGATGCCATAATCAGGATTTTTGATCAACGGGGAAAACTCGTTTTCGAAACAGTGGGATTCGCTTCGCCTTGGGATGGTAAAAAAGAAGGTGTATACGTTCCCGTAGGCACGTATTTCTACGTGATTGATTTACGCTACGGAAAGATCGTATACAAAGGAACGGTAACTATATTACGCGAGGAGCCATGAGATTAAAGGCAGTCATCACATTTTGTCTTGCAATGACGTTGTGCGGAATGCTTTCGGCACAATATATCCCGCATACCGGACAGCCTTTTCAATTTGCACCAGTATATAATCCTGCCTTTACCGGGATTGAAAATTTCGTGGACGTAAAGCTCGGGCACCGTTATCAATGGGCGGCGTTTGGGAGCAATGCCCCGCAGTTTTCGAATCTGGCCGTGAACTTCAGAACGAAACAACCTGTCGATTTAAAGGTAAATGCGCTGCGTCCCAGCAGAACAAACTTCACGCAAATGGTACCGCGTTCAAAACTAAGTTATCACGGACTTGGGTTTAATGTGTTCAATGAGAAGATCGGTCCCCTCGGTGAATTCGGTATCGGAGTTCATTACGCCGTTCACCTTCCGGTTTCCGAAAAGATTATGATGGCAGTAGGTGCAGGTGCAATGTATGAACGCTCCCAGCTGAAAGGTGGCGACAAGTTGTATTGGGGTGAGAACGTCGATGTCAATGATCCGATTTATCAAAAACTTGAAGCCGGTTCAATTAACCAGGCTTCGCTCTGGACCCGTGCCGGAGTATTGATATACGGCGACAACTTTTACGTCGGGGCAACCTATTATCCCTGGAATACTGTAGTGGGTACACCGACCCTTGAATTCTCTGAGCAATTCTACTCGGGAAGTTTTCAGGCCGGAGTTTCATTTCCGCTTAACGAAGACATTGATATAAAACCAGGTGTACTGGCCTTATGGCAAACCGATAATCAGTTTATCGTCGATTATCAGGTGAAGTGCTATCTGCAGGATAAGACCTGGTTCGGAATCACGTATAGAGATATTCAGGCCGGTGTAGTGACCGGAGGATTCAATTTCAATACAATGTTTTCCGCATCGTATTCGTATGAGTTTTCACTTGGAAAACTCCGGACGTTTTCCGGAAGCACGCACGAGTTGGTGCTCTCGGCACGGCTGAAGAATTACAAAAAGGTTAATCAACGCGTATGGTAAGGTTCGTTGTCATCCTGATACTGGCTCCGTTCAGCCTTTTTGGCCAACTGTGGGAATTTTCCGATCCACAACACATTGGTAACGGAGTGAATACGGAGTATGAAGAAATCTTCCCGCTTGTTTCGCCTGATGGAAAGACCTTGTTTTTCTCACGCGTGCTGTATCCCCAGAATACCGGTGGCAAGTTTGCTGGTTCCGATATTTGGGTGGCGCGCTGGGATGAATCCGGAAAACGATGGGCGAAGGCAGGAACAGTAACTAAACTTAATGACAAGGGAAATAACGCGGTTGTCGGTGTGAGCGCAGACGGAAATACGATTTATCTGATGAAGACAACAGCAGCTGGTAAGCCTTCCGGTATTTACTTCTCGCGTAAAATCGGAAACACATGGTCGAGACCCGAATTGATTCCTATAAACAACATTGAACCTCGCGGATTCTTAAGTTTCTACGCCAGCCCGGATTTCGAAGTGATCTTTATTTCGATGCGCGGTACCGACAGCAGGGGTGAAGAGGACTTATACGTAACCTATCGTAACTCCTCCGGCGACTGGACCACACCCAAGAACCTGGGTTCATCAGTAAATACGTCGGGGGCAGAGTTCTCGCCATTTCTTTCTGCTGACAAAAAACGCCTGTATTTTTCGAGCACCGGACACAAAGGGTTTGGTGATGCCGACATCTTTTATTGTGATCGCCTCTACAACTCATGGGATACTTGGTCCGCGCCAAGAAACCTTGGCGATAAGATTAACACAAAGAGCTTCGAAGGTTACTTCTCCCTTTACGGAGATACGATAGCATATTTCGCAAGTAACCGCGACGGCAGGTACTCGGATATCTATAAAATCAAGGTCATTCCCGGTAACGAGATTCTCGCCTATGGACAACGTTACCTTACAGCCGAAGAAATGGCAAGTATCCTTGGGTCACCCAATGTGTCGCGGCGGATTGCCTTTGCGGACAAATCCACAGAGTTGGGTTTTGCCGAAAAGGAACTCCTTTTTTACATCGCTAACAAGGTTTCGCCTCAAACTGATGTTAGTATTCAGGTAATGGTGTTGGAGGACAACGCACCCGACCTGGTCGCCGACCGGTTAAAGGCGATAACGGAAGAACTCCGCGCATCTGGCCTTGACAATATTCGCGTAATCGTAGCGCCGAATGAACGTTTCCGTAAAAAGAATCCAAAGGAAACGATTATGGAAATATTACTCTTTAAATAGAAATCAGTCGCGGAAGGGTCTATAGTACTGTTGATTTGCAAGTGCCAGCATTTCAAGATCACCCCTGGAGTCACCATAGGCAACGACCTCATCGTATTCTTCAATATTATAACAGGCGCGAATCCGATTCTCTTTTTCAGGTCCGTAGCAGTTCAGACCTTCAATTCTGCCGGTAAGCTTTCCATCGACAACTTCGAGTTGTGTTGCAAGACATTCCAGCCCGGCCTCGTCACACCATGGACGTACCCAGTTTTCCGCCGACGCCGAGATCACGACAATTGTCGCTCCTGCGCGACGATGTTCTTCGATAGCGGAAAGCGCTCCAGGTCGCACGAGTTTCGGTACGATTTGCTCACAGAACTCCCGGCCCTTCTGATCAAACTTTTGAATTGATTCACCCGAGAAAAACCAGGTCAATACACGTTCTTTTGCTTTCCAGTTTGGTATAGCTTTCAGCATCATCAATCCGATCCATGGTGTCTGCAAGGCGAAGCCCGTTACAAACTTTTTCGAACCGAAATAGAACCTGATGAATTCAAGGAATGTATCCTTCGTCGTGATCGTGCCGTCGAAGTCGAATAATACGAGTCGCTTTTTCACGCCGCGTAAATGATGATGTAGAAACTAACGATCCAGCCGAAGATAGTTACAAGAATAAACTTGTCCTTGTACAGAATGCTTGTTGGATTTCCGCTATCCTGTTCTACAAAGGTGATTTGAAGATAGCGCATGATGCCTGCGATCACGAATATCGTCGTCATGAAAAGATGTGAGCTCTGAAAACGTTCTACTACTTCGGTTGATACCGTGTACATGATGTACGCAACGATGATCACCGCAGAAAGCAGCGTGAGACACGAGTTGATGAACTCAAGGTTATAGGAACGCGACGCTTTTCGCACCACTTCATTACCGGTTTCCGTCCTGATAATGAGGTCGTCTCTGCGTTTCGCAGTAACTAGGAAAAGTGCGAGCAGCAGGATCATTACCGCCAGCCAGTCCGTTATAGGCACATCCACGATAACGCCACCGCTGTAAATACGCAGCAGGAATCCAAAAGCTACTATAAACAAGTCGAGTATTGCCACGTTCTTGAGTCCCATTGAGTAACCCAGGTTCAATACAACGTATGCGAAAAGCAAATAAAAGAAGTTCAGTTCTATGAATGCAGCCCAGGCAAGTCCAACTGCAGGGAGGAGCACCATCAGAAATTTGGCTGTCCCTTCTTTTACTTCGCCCGAAGCAATTGGGCGCAGTCTTTTTCGTGGATGGAGGCGATCGACGTGGCGATCCTTATAATCATTAATGATGTAAATGCCCGAAGCTACAAGGCTAAAGGCAGCGGCACCTGCGAGCAAACGCACGAGGTGATCTGCATGAAACAAATTGCCAGCAAAGAAGGTTGGGACAAATAAAAATAAGTTCTTAACCCATTGCTTGATGCGCAACAGTCGGACAATCGCCTTCATTTCCTACCAGATGTTCTCAAGGTCCTCGCGTTTATAAACATGTTCACGCGTGTTATACAAACTCTCTACATTTTTCGCCTTTAGTCGCAATGGATCTTTGGTGAATAGTCTCGAAAGCCAAGCGATAGGAAGCAGGAATACAAAGTAAACGACGCTTAAAAGAATGCGTGAATTGATCCATCCCAGCGCAAACGCGAATTTTAGCCAGGCCCATTCGATCGCCTTAGCCGCAGGCGGTATGAAAATGGAAAGAAGTCCTAAGACGAGCGCGATCTTGTCAAGATACGTCTCGACTCCCCAACGCGAACGGATGACCCATCCAATCGCGGTAAATCCAACGACAATAACAAGTATTGTCTTGTAGCGATCTTGATTTTGCACGAGTTAAAACCGATTAGAAAAGTGTATAAATAAACGGTGCAACTGCCGACCCACCACCAATAACGATTAGCACTCCAAGGAATAATAGGAGGAGGATAATCGGTGTCAGCCACCATTTCTTCCTTTCCTTCATGAATGCAAAAAGATCTCTGATAAAATCCATAGCAGCAATATTTTTGGTCTCTAAAGTTACTATAATATTGTTAATCCAGAGTGAATTCTTCCTTCCAATTGTCTTTTTCCTTCCATTCCGGCTGCTCCTTCTTGTCAAATACATAATTGCCGACCACAAGAAAATCCATCTCCGTCCGCATGAAACAGCGATACGCATCTTCCGGGGTACAAATAATTGGTTCGCCGCGGACATTAAAGCTGGTGTTCACGATCACACCGTATCCCGTGAGCTTCTTGAATTCTTCAATTAGTTGATAATAACGCGGATTCGTTTCTTTGTGCACTGTTTGTATCCGCGCCGAAAAATCAATGTGCGTAATTGCAGGCATATCCGAACGGAGATAATACAGCTTTTCCTTGAGCGAAAGACTATTGAAGCCCTCAGGCAACTGCTTTCTGCGTTCTTTTTTGACCGGCTGCACCATCAGCATATATGGAGAGATAGAATCGTGCTCAAAATATTCCTGACAATCTTCAGCAAGTACCGATGGCGCAAACGGTCTGAATGACTCGCGATATTTGATCTTTACATTTAGTTTCTTCTGCATCTCCTCACTTCTTGGATCACCGAGAATACTTCTTCCTCCCAATGCGCGCGGACCAAATTCCATCCTTCCGTTCATCCAGCCGATAACGTTCTCCTCTGATAATTTTTGTGCCACGTATTGGCACAGCGCAGCGCTGTCGTCGAAGTGGAGACCAACAGCGTTGTATTTTCTCATTACAAGTTCGGTATCAAGATCAGAGAACTCCGGTCCGAGGTATGAACCTTTCATGCCGTCAAGCCCTTTGGGAGCTATGCGTTCCTTTCCGAAGTAGATATGATAGGCTGCCTGTGCTGCACCCAATGCTCCACCTGCGTCGCCCGCCGCCGGTTGAATGAAGACGTCTTTGAAAATGCCGGTATTATACAACTTTCCATTCGCTACACAATTCAACGCAACACCACCTGCCATGCAAAGATTTGATGACCCCGTGAGGCGTTTGGCTTCCTCACCCATCTTGATCACCACTTCTTCGGTAATGTACTGAATGGCAAGCCCAAGATTACAGTGATGGCTTTCAAGTTCGGATTCCGGTTTCCGGTATTTGAATCCGAAAAGCTTTTCCCATTTGTCTTCGTGTACCATACGCAGACCAGTGGCGTAGTTGAAATACTCCTGATTCAGCCAGATTGACCCGTCGTTCTTGATGTCTATAAGATTCTCCTTGATGATCTTGATATAGTCGCTAACCTGCTGGCTATCCGGTACGCCGTATGGCGCAAGCCCCATCAGTTTATATTCACCGGAGTTGACCTTGAATCCGAGAAAGTAGGTAAATGCACTATATAGCAATCCCAGGGAATGCGGGAATTTCAATTCCTTGAGGATCTTGATGTTGTTGCCCTGGCCGTGGCAGATTGAGGCAGTTGCCCATTCGCCAACTCCGTCAACCGTGAGAATGGCAGCGTCGTCGAAAGGGGAGGAGTAGTATGCGCTCGCCGCGTGGGACAAGTGGTGCTCGGGGAAAAGCAACTTAAGTTTACGTTTGTCAAACGGTCCGATCTTTTCAAGCTCTTCGTAAATCAGACGCTTCAGGAACATTTTTTCCTTCAGCCATACAGGGATTGCTGTGATGAAACTCGCCAGCCCTTTCGGAACGAATGCGTAGTAGGTTTCAAGAAGGCGCTCGAATTTCAGGAGTGGTTTATCATAAAATGCAATTGCGTCGAGTTGATCAATGGATACTCCCCCGTATTCAAGGCAGAAACGCACTGCGTTCGCAGGAAATCCGGGGTCGTGTTTTTTACGCGTGAATCGTTCTTCCTGCGCTGCGGCGATAATTTCGCCATCTTCAATTATGGCAGCGGCGGAATCGTGATAAAACGCGGAAATACCTAAAATTTTCATACTTGATATGCTAAAGTCTGGTTAAGGATTTGCAATTTTTTCGTGAATGACGTTGGCTATCTTCCGGTGCCCGGACGAATTGATGTGATCATCCAAAGTGAAGTAGTCATCTTCATTAAGCAGATTGTTTATTCTGACAGTTGTAATATTTAGCCATTCATATTCATTTTTGCGCGCCAGCGAATCGACGGCATCCGCGAATTTATCCCCCAACTTATCAAAATCGTCGGTCTTAAACGCAAAAATCTGCTTGTTTTCAAGCTTGTCGCGCCGGCTTGCAAGTATCTTCAGGAATAACTCGGCCTGTTCTGCCTCGCCGGGCTCGCCTTTCTCGCCGCGGACTCCGGCAAAAAGCTGTTGGCCAAGGTTTTTGGAAATACCGTAGAGATGCTTGAACAAAAAGTACCGCTGCCGGCGTTGAATAGCTGAGGCCAGGCTGTCATAGGAGTATTCCGTCCGGATAGGCAGAGAAAAATCGTTGGCGATGAACTGCTCGTTTTCGGAATGGTCATTGGAATGAAACTGAATGACAAGGATTTCCGTCTTATCGATTGGGAGCCGGTCAAGGAGGATCATTTCCCGGGCAGTGCCAAAGGAGGACATTCCGGCGTTGAGTACTTTACGCCGGGCCAATTCCTGAAACACACTCGGGAACGCGTCGGTGCCTGGCACCCCCCAGCCGAGGGTATAGGAATCGCCCAGGAAAACGATTTCGGGGGATTCCAGTGATGATTCGTCATCGCGCAGACCCAGGCTGTTGATTTCATTGGTTACCCGGAACTCCCTGTTTTCGAACACGCACGTGCCGGTTTTGAGCATGTAAAACAGTTCGCGGTCGTATCGGCCACAGGAGGAAACCTGGATGATTTGGCGGTCGCTATACTGGTAATAGCGCCGAAAGACGGGCAATACTGAATCCGGTATCATCGACGGATTCCGAAGTCCAAGATAAATCAGGCCTTCGACCATGAGCGCCAAAATAAGAAAGGTGGCAAGGTTAAACAGGATGATTTTCCGGTTGTCGTTGATCAGTTTTAGCACGTAACTATCGTTGGCTTTAGATTTTATATTAAGAACATGGGATTTCGTTTAAAGAAGTGGCAAGAATGTCGGGATTTGGTACGGAGTCTTACAACAGTTTTTCAGGCAATTCCGCTACCGTACGGTAATAAAGGCAAAAAATACTTAATTTTAGAGGTTAAATAAATTTTTACAATGGATTTGTTATTGCTCGCAAAAGTTTTGTGGCGAAAGAAATGGATCTTGATCTCCATTCCATTGCTGGCGGCCATCGCTGCCTTCATTTTTACAATGGACACCGTTGACATGTATCGCGCTTCGAGCCAGATATCCACCGGATTCACCCAAAATGATGTTGTCTCAATTACCGACGAAAAGTTTAATATCCGGGATGCTGATGTGAAGTTCAGCAACCTCCTGAGTACCAT
>JAEZDW010000284.1 GCA_023417955.1 Bacteroidota bacterium | reverse complement strand
CGTGAGGTTCGTTTAATCGAACTTGGCTAACTTAACCGCCGCAGCCTTATCCCTCAAGCTGTGAAAGAGAAGAACCACGAAATTACCATTGGTATTTCTCCCTTTGAAAACCTCGCAGGCAAATCGGGGGAAGAATTTCTTTGCAAGGCATTGTACCTCGATTTGATCACAGAGCTGTCGCGTTTCCGCCAGTTTAGAATCCTCGCGCGTGATGGCGAATCACAGGACAACGACGAATCTGCGAATCCAACATATCAGATAAGAGGTTCTCTCCGTGTAGACGACAGCTGCGTTCGCGTAAATGCCCGCCTGATCAGATCTCGCTCAGACGAGATTGTATGGGCAGATCACTTCACTGGCAACAAAGATTCAGTACAAACGATCCAGCAACTGCTGCTCGAGAAACTCGCCGCATCTTTGCAGCAGCAACTGAACTATGATCTACTCAATCGGGCGCGTCGTCGCACCGCCAATCCTTCCGCATACGAGTATTGGCTTTGTGGAATGGAAGAATTGCGTAAAGGAACAGTCGAGGCTGATGAAAAAGCGCGTGAATACTTCAATCGAGCAATAGAACTCGACCCGACCTATTCGCTTGCCTACTCGGGCATGTCACTTAGTTTCTTCAACGAATGGAGCTGCCAGCTTTGGGACCGCTGGGACAACTCACACAAGGGTGCTTTCCAATGGGCAAAACGAGCCATTGAACTTGATCCGCAAAATTACATCGCTGCCATGGTGCTTGGCCGATCGTATGGATACGAAGGTGACTGGGGCCTCTCGGAATACTACTTTCGCCATGCCCTTTCATTGAATCCAAACGACGTCGACTGTCTTGTTCAGGTCGCAGTAGGATTCGTTTTTCTGGGCTACGCAAATGAGTCCAATGAATTATTTGAACGCATCCTGCAACTCAATTCGGATAACCCCGGGCGTTATCGGCACATCGGCGCGGCTATCGCCTTCGCATGTGGCGATTTTCATAAGTGCATTGAGTTGGGGAGGTATGGGCTTATGCCCTGGCTTGACTTCGATGCATATATGGCCGCAGCATACTATCACGCGGCCGACATCCAGAACATGCAACAGTCATGGCAAAAGTTCATCGAAAAATTTGAGGCGCGAATTCTCAAGAGATCTGTGGAAAACGTAGGGGAGGCCGTGAACTGGCTCCGGCTTGTGAATCCATTCAGAGGGGAGAATTTCTTCTACGAGTTCCTTGATCACATTGCTGCCGATGAATTGATTCCGGAGGAAAAGTCAACATCAACAGTTGACTCGCCTTCGCAGTGGTCAAATCGTTTTGTCAAACGGCACGGTTTCTGGGAGATTACTTATCAGGGCTCATTAACCCGGGTGATTGAACTGAAAGGTTTGTATGACGTTGCAGTAATGTTGAGAAGCCCAGGTACTGAGTTTCACTGCACCGAACTTATGGGCGCAGCTGTGCAGTCCGACGGTGAAGTTGTGCTTGATGCAAAAGCGAAGCAGGAGTATCGACGAAGACTTCAGACCCTGAGGGATGAAATCACTGAAAAAGAAGAAATGCAGGACCACGAAAGCAAGGCTGTCCTGCAAAGTGAGTATGACGCATTGCTGGTCCATCTGTCCTCATCCGTCGGATTGGGAGGAAAGACACGAAAGACAAACGATACAGTTGACAAAATCAGATCAGCAGTAACATGGCGCATCCGGAAGGCAATCCGCGTATTGGAACAAGAAAATTCCGTTCTGGCGCGGCACCTTAGCGCCTCAATCAAAACCGGTGTTTTTTGTTCCTACCGCCCGGAGACGCACCAGGAGTGGGCGGTTCAACTTTGAGAGACAAACTTCCGTCGTAAGTTCCGGACTTACGCCCTCAGGAATAAAAAACATAATACTTATGCCCTCACCTCTTGACCTCTTGCTCGATCCTGTAACATTGATTATTCTGGGGATCTATGCCACTCTTATGATCTGGGAAGCAATGTTTCCGGCACGAACCCTTCCGCACGTAAAAGGGTGGAAGCTTCGCGGACTTACTGCATTCGTGGTCTTCTTTTTCATGTCATCGTACCTTCCGATTCTAATCGATCCTTATGTTTCGCCGCTGCGGATATTTGATCTTTCGGGACTCGGTGCCGTTACCGGTGGATTGATTGGTGTGCTCATCTACGACTTCGGTATGTATTTCTGGCACAGTGCAATGCATCGGAATACGTTCTTATGGAGGACTTTCCATCAGATGCATCATAGTGCAGAACGTCTTGATACATACGGCGCATTCTATTTCAGTCCGTTCGATATGATTGGATGGATAATGTTGAGTACACTGTGCTTCAGCATCATCGCCGGATTTTCACCCCAGGCAATTACTGTGATTCTGCTTGTGACCAACTTTCAGGCAATCTTTCAGCATGCGAATATCAAGACGCCGAGGTGGCTTGGATACATTATTCAACGTCCGGAAAGTCACACGTTTCATCATGCGAAGGGCATTCACAAGTACAACTATTCCGACCTTCCGCTATTTGATATCATTTTTGGTACGTTCCGCAATCCGGAGACATTTGAACACGAAACGGGGTTTTATCACGGTGCCTCGGGCCGGGTCGTTGACATGTTAATGGCCCGTGACGTTTCTGAACCGGAAACATCTACTGAAGTTACTTCATCAGTCCAGAATTAACAGAAGAGGCTGTACGGTATAAGGACAGCCTCATCGCTTCGTTATAATGTGTCGGTATCCTTACTGTTTCCAAAAATCAACAACGACTACTTTTCCGATGTGCGGTCCCACGACTTTTCCGAATGCTTCGTGGTCTGGATGTACAAGGTAATCGTCGCGGTCTTTCTCGCTTGAGAATGTAAGTATAAATGCATGAGTCAGTCCCTGATTCAGATTTTCCGGACTGTTATTCAATCCCCACTCAAATCCTTTTATCTGTTTGATCTTTGAAGGCAATGCTTCAAATGCCTTGATGATATTTTCTATGTCCTTTTCCGAAGACGCCTCCTTAAAACTAAAAAGGACAACGTGCCTTAATTGTGATTCTTTTTTCTGAGCAGAAGCCATGATGCCGGTTGAAAGTAATAAAAGCGCAATGAGGGTTAATCTTTTCATAATAATGGTCTATTTTTCTTAAATCCTTGGGGGAATCGTTTTTTTTGTGTTAAGGTACCGAACAAAAAGGAAAATAAGTGAGAAAATCAACGGGAGTTACTACAGGTATTATTGGTGTTACTGTTCTGGTCTTTCTGGTCAGCACACAACTGGGCATGACGGAGCGAATATATGACTTGCTGGCGTTGTGGTTCCCTAAAAATGAGAAGTTTCGTTTGTGGCAGCCGGTGTCCACTATATTCATGCATGGCGGATTTACACACCTTCTTTTCAATATGTATGCGTTGTGGGCATTTGGTACTCCGCTTGCAGACATATGGGGAGCGCATCGATTTCTGTTTTTCTATCTTGTCTCGGGAATAGGGGCGAGTCTGATTTATCTTCTTGTAAACTACTTCACCCTTAACAAAGCAGTGGACGCGTTGCGCGGAGCGGGAATATCGGTAGAGAATATTCAGGCATTCCTTACCGCGGACAGGCCGTCATACCAATTCATACCCTCCGAAGTATCACCGCTATCCGCAGATGAGCTGGTTGAGTTCTTCAGCACCTATAACATCCCGGCAGTTGGCGCGTCCGGTGCAATCTATGGAGTGTTGGTTGCTTTTGGAATGTTGTATCCCAATGCAAAGCTGGCGCTGATATTTTTCCCGGTCCCGATTGCTGCCAAGTATTTTATACCAGTCCTAATTGGCCTCGCCCTTTTTTCCGGCGTTACCGGTATTTCGATTTTTGGTGGTGGCATCGCTCACTTCGCCCATGTCGGCGGTGCGCTGATAGGTTTCCTGCTCATGATTTACTGGAAAGGGCGGTCTCGGCCGGAGAATATTGTCTGATCCGACGGTACCGTAATCGTTTGCTTCAAAACGATTAATCCCTAACTTAAAAGCGAATTACGACTTGCCATGAAAAGACGAAACTTCATCCGTAACACATCTGCCGCACTCGCAGGTGGACTTGCCTTCGCTCCCAATATCCTCCGGGGCGGTCTGATGCAAAACGACAAAATTCAAATTGGTGTCATCGGCTGCAAAGGCATGGGGTGGGCTAATACGCACTCATTGCTCAAAATGCAGGACGTTGACCTGGTGGCCGTGTGCGACGTCGATCAATCCGTTATTGCCAGCCGGCTCGCCGATTATGCAAAGCTTCGAACCAACAAACCGCAGGTTTATAAAGATTATCGTGAACTGCTAAACAATCGGAACATTGATGCGGTTGTCATAGGCACGCCTGATCACTGGCACTGCCGCATGATGGTCGACGCTGTTCAGGCAGGCAAACACGTTTATGTAGAAAAGCCAATTGCAAATTCAATTCATGAATGCAATCTTATGGTTGCTGCGCAGGAAAAGACGGGCAAGGTGGTGCAGGCAGGACAATGGCAGCGGAGCGGACCACATTATCGTAAGGCGATTGAAATAGTGCGCTCAGGTGTATTGGGGAAAATTCGTCTTGTGAAAGTTTGGGCATATCAGGGGTGGATGAAACCGGTACCTGTACTTCCTGACGGCACACCGCCTGAGGGTGTTGACTATGCGATGTGGCTTGGACCGGCCGCTAAACGTCCGTTCAATCCAAATCGGTTCCACTTTAACTTCAGGTGGTTCTGGGACTATGCAGGCGGTTTGATGACTGACTGGGGCGTTCATGAGATAGACATAGCGTTGTACGCGATGGAGGAACTCGCCCCGATTTCGGTTATGGCAACAGGAGGGAAGCTTGCCTATCCGGATGACGCTTCGGAAACACCCGACACATTGCAGGCGATTTACCAATACAAGAATTTCAATATGCTTTGGGAACACGCCACCGGTATCGATTCAGGTCCCTACAATCGCTCCGAGGGAATTGCTTTCATCGGAAACAACGGTACGCTTGTGGTGAACAGAGGTGGTTATGAAGTGATAGCAGAGCGCGAAGCTCAGGGGTACGCGGCAACGGGTAAACCCAAGATGGATCCCATCGAGAAATATCAGAAACCTAATGAGCTAAACTATCTTGATCTGCACACCGAGAACTTTATCGCGGCTGTGAAGAAGAACGATCAGAAAATGCTTAATACACCGATTCGTTCGGGTAGTGTGGCCGCCATCAATGCACAGATGGGGAACATTGCGTATCGCACCGGTACCAAGGTGTTCTGGGATGCATCTAAAGGTGAATTCACCAACAACAAGGAAGCGAATAAACTGATCTCGGCGACGTACCACAATGGCTGGAAAGTGCCAACGGTATAGAAGGCAGTCTACAACACAATCCGATACGTGTACTTGATGAGAAAGATATTGTAGCCTTTCTCATCAAACTTCAGTGAATAACGACCGTGACCGGGCTCATCCTTGTAAAAGGCGCCGTTGCGTTCCTGTGTCCAAACAAGAAAGAGTGTCGAGCCCGGAATATACTCCCATCTAACAACCAGGTTTGAACGAAACTGCCCAAAGTTGAAGTTCGGATTCGAAAATCCATAGTCGCGTATTCCGTTTCCGTCTTCATCCACGTGATAGCCATTGGCATCCAGGGTCAGGTGGTGCGTCGGCAACGAATGATAACGCTGCTTGTACGATTCAGCGCGCGCGTTGATGATCGACTTGTAATTGTTGTAATGACCCTCGGAACCAAAGGGTTGGCCCCAATACTGGATCGAAAGGTTAGGTGTGATCATGTACGTCATCCGCATGGCAATCCGCGCTACGGTTTGATCGATTTCTCCCACGATGTAACGGGTATTACCGTTTTCATCCGTTGAGGTGACCCATTGCATTTTGTTGTTGTTATTGAAAATGCTTGTACTCACCCGGATGTTGAACGCATTCATAGGCTGAAACACGAGATCAAGTTCGTAGGTACTGGTGCGGGAATAATTTTCATCGCCGAAGAAATGCTCTGTGTAGACCTCGCCGAAGAACTTCTTGCGCGTATCGGATCGGATATAACCCCAGAGGTATTTGCCGCCTGGGTAACGAATTGACGGCCCTCCGCGCAGATCGGCGTTTGAAACAGATGTGCGCTGCCACGTAGCTCCGGTTCCGACAGACCAGTAATTAGTGAATTGTGTATGTGCATTTACGTTATAACCATCGCTGGTCAGGCGTCCGCCGAAATCATAATCACGCCATTGATTAATATTGTAACGCTGATTCCGGGCGATTCCGCGCGTTTGCAGGATTCGATACTGCATCCAAAACCATTGGTTGATATTGTCAGTCTGCGCAAGAAATCCGATGTCGTTCAACTCAAACTCAGGTGATTGCCAAATCACACCGAGATCCGAAACTATGTTGCCACTCTTCTTCCCAAGGAGGATTTGGCCCGATGTCCCTGTGAGTGACGTGCGGGTTGGATCATATTCCGTATGATGATTGTCGGGACGCTGAAAGTATCGTTCGGATGCGAGCTGTGTGTTTTGTATTGCTTCCTGCGATCCACGTACGTGACTGAACGAAGTACGCGCACTAACGTAGTATGTTCTGTTTTTCCAATGGTGCAGCAAATCGCCGCCTCCTGAATATGCGGCGCTGTGAAGGACAGTGAACTGTTCTTCATCAAGCTTTCGGTTAACGGCAGTGAAAATCAACCCTGCTACGGTGTTCCCCTTGTTGATGTCTTGCTGTGCACGTACGACAAAGTAATTGGTTAGCGGCTCCGTTGCAATGTCGCGCTTGTGTCCGAGACTGTCGATCTCCGCGTACTCCTTTTCCGTTACGCTTTCAAGTAAACCCCAGCTGAATCCCCTCTTGTTTTTACCTGTGATCTTTGCAGCTCCAAGAATTGTGGTGTGTTTGTTGGGCTTTACGTACTCGGTAACATCATCTTCGCCGCTGCGATCGGGATCAGGATCAACTTGCGGCGGCCTTCCAATCCTGCGTGAGTAAAAAAGGTTGGCGTTACTGGCCTGTCCGACAGGAAAGTCAAGTGTGTTATTCCCCTCGGTGAAAAACGGACGCCTCTCCTGAAAGAACAACCTGAATGCGGAGAGATTTACCTGTGAGGGATCCGCTTCAACTTGTCCGAAGTCCGGATTAACGGTAAGATCAAGCGTGATATCACTGGTGATTCCGATTTTTGCGTCGAGCCCGGCGTTGAGAACGTTTTTCTTTCCTGTTTGATAAGGATTACCGGCTTCTTTCTGAAAGCTTTCAGTCTGCGCGACAACGAATGGTTGTATTTCAAGTTGTTTCTGAGGCTTGATGCCCCGCAAGCCGTGCAGCTCACCAAAGAGATGCACCCAACCACCGGCATCCGGAGGAATGTACTTCCACACAGAACGCTCCTGCTTTCTGAACAATACCCGTGTAAACTGCAAACCCCAAATGAGTTCTTCTTTGTTGGTAAAACGCAGCTGACTGAGTGGAATCCGGAATTCTGCAACCCATCCTGCAGAGTCTATTGATGTATCAAGGTACCAGATAGGGTCCCAACCTGCATCCCAGTTATCACCATTGTTGGACACATACTCGTCACCTTTGACGCCCGACACCGATGCAGTAAATGAAAATGCAGTCCTTTTGTCGTAATAGCTGTCGATATTGATTTCAACAAAGTCACCTTCAAAGGAATCACGTCTTGACATACGTCGTGCAATCTTTCGCGGTTCGGGATCAAGACAACGGATTCCTACATAAAGGTTTTTGTCGTCGTATAGTATCTTGAAAAGTGTTTGCACACTGGCGGGCTTACCTTTATCCGGGCTGATCTGCCGGAACCCGTTTCCACCCCAGCTTACCTGATCCCAGGCCGGGTCGTCAAGCTTACCATCAATAACAGGCGGAGTACCCCTTACGCGCGCCGTTTCATAGGTGCGCATGCTATCGATAAGGGAAGTGGTGTTCGTTGTGGAGTCAGCTTTGAGCACCTCCTGTCCGAATGACGGGTGTCCATAGAGCAGTGGCAGTAGGGGGAGAAGGAGTAGGGTTCGCATGGTAGTGGCTAATAGCCAATCATTATACTTATTTCCGGCCGCCAGGTTACGAAAGTTCGTCGAAGTTTTGTTATCGACATGTTAAAGGTCGTTTTCGTATTTGTACATAACGAAAGACCTGGCCGGGTCACGTATGTTGCGTGAGATCATTATTATTTACTTTTTCGACTTTTGGACCGTGAAAACACTGTTTTTCTGTTGGTTCCTACTGTTTCTGCAAAATGCCCAGGAGGGAAAACCTCTATGCGTTGAACTTGCCTTCCTGTCAGGTGAATGGTCCGTCGAGGTCGATTCACGGTTGTCCCTGCACGGGCCCTGGGAAAAAGTGCCGGCACTGCTGTATTTAAAAGAACCCTTCAGCAGACCCTGATTGAAGAGGAGTTCAAATGAATAGGGAGGGTCAGGACTTTCCGAGTAAAACATTTTCGCTTACAACAATCAAACTCGTCGTTATCAACGAGTTTTTATTGACGGGCCTCACGGTGTGTTAATAGACTTCGAAGGGGAAACGAAAACGACAAGTTCATCTTTGATCGGACCTGGACGCTGCCAAGCAGGACGTTGGTGAAATTGAGAGTGATCTACGCCATCATTTCCAACAGTTTTGTTGTAGAAACCCTGCGCATGCCGGCATTGGCCTCGAAATGGGATGTGAATGGGCGCATGAAGAACACGAGGATTGAATAAGGAAAGCCGGTCCGGGAGGCGCAAAAAAAAGGCTGTCCTAATAGAAAGACAGCCTCTTCGATTTTTTTATTGAATAAATTATTCCTGTTCAGCGTCAGCGCTATGTATCATGGCCTGATGTTCTGCATCGTTGAGATCTGATTCTTCAGCTTTAACCAACTCCTGCTTTTCGCGGTCAACGTAATAAAGTTCATCGTTGATTTTGTAAACTACTTCGTTGAGTGGACCTTCTTTGTCAGTTACCACTTCAACGTCCGGGCCAAAACTCATCTGTACATCTGCATCGGCAGTCTCGGTAGCTTCCGCAGCACCTTCCTGAATTCCCTCTACTGTTTGTTCAGCTGCTTCTCCCGTTTCTCTTGCACCTTCTTCAATTACTGATCCGGTTTCCTCAACTCCTTGCTCTATTTTTTCTCCAGCCTCGCGTGACTGATCCTCCAGTTCTTGTCGGGCATCCTGAGCGTCGTCGCGTACTCCTTCACCAGCATCCTGCACTTCTTCACCAGCCTGCTCAAGATCATTTATAGCCTCCTCAGAGTTTTGTTCAATCGCCTCCTGCGTTGGCTGTACTTCGTTTTCAATAGCTTCACCAGCTTCGTCAGCCTCCTGATTTATTTCATCTCCGGCTTGATCAATAGCGTCTTCGGCCTGATCTCCTGCCTGTTCTGCTTCCTGGCGGAAACTGCTGCTTGCGTCCGTCGTATCGGTTTCAACCTGAGCCATTGCACCGCTCATAAGCGCAGCGGCTACCACTGTTAAGAATATTTTTTTCATATAATTCATTTTAAGATTTAACATCACTTTCCATTCCTGATAAAACTTTAATACCATTTATCTTCCTCTGATGCAACGAGGGGGCTGGATGCTGACAGGATCGCCCCCACCGGGCGTGAAACGGCTTTTTTACCTGATTATTAGGGATGTATGTGGTCATGTGTTGCCCGGGATCACGGGCAATACATGCTGAAAAAGTCAACACCCCATGTGCTAATTCTACCCAGTCGGCAGCCCCGGAATTTCGGAGATGGCACCGTTCGCATTCATTATTATCTTGCACCCCATGTATGCCCAGGTGCACTACCCCGACCGTCTTACCAGGAGCGAACTGGACAAATACCTTGAAACCGGCTGGTTTCGGATGGGACAGTCGGTGTTTACAACGAACTTTCTTCATTTTAACCAGACATTCTACAGCGCCATTTGGTTGAGGGTCGACCTCCGGCGGTTTGTTCAGGACAAAACTCAGGAGAAGTTGTTCAAGCGCAACCGCATTTTCAGAATAGTAATCGGAGAAGCGAGCCTGGATATCCACAAGGAAGAATTGTTTGCACGTTACAAGCAGGGAATATCTTTCGATACCTCGCCATCTCTGTATCATTTGCTGTATGGAAAAGTTTTTTACAACTTGTTTGATACGCGTGAGATCACTCTTTATGATGGTGACAAGCTTATCGCTGCGGGCTATTTTGATCTGGGTGACAGCTCGGCAGCCGGCATAACGTCTTTCTATGATCCGGACTACAAGAAATACAGCCTCGGAAAATTTCTCATTTATCTCAAGATGCATTGGTGCAGGGATCAGGGGTTTAAATATTTCTACCCCGGTTATTTCGTGCCCGGCTACACCTTCTTCAACTACAAACTTGAAATGGGACGTGAGTCGCTTGAGTATTACGATATAAAGTCAGCTTCCTGGAAACCTATAAATTCTTTCAGCAGAAGTCCTTATGATATAATGGAGGAAAAACTGCGCGAATTGCAGGCTTCATTGAATGGAGGCGGAATAGAATCACAACTGTTCAAATACGAGTTCTTTGATGCTGCACTGTTTCCGGAACTGAAAGATGTCGACCTTTTTGATTATCCCGTGTTCCTAAACTGTTTTCCGTTTCAGCAACATCAAGTCAACCCAATGGTTGTATTTGATATCCGTAATGGCAAATACCGACTTGTCCGATGTCGTTCAATATGGTCTTCACAACTTCAACCTCCGACTGGTAATATTTATTCATTCCACCTGCTTATGCCGGAAATGGAATGGGCAGCTGCCTCTGATAAAGCAGAGATGACCGAATTTATCAAGAGATTGGGTGTGAGTGCACAGGATGATTTGGTCTGATTTGAAAATTTCACGATTGTTGTTCCATGGCTGAATCACCACTCGATCATTCTTTATACGATCAACTTGGAGACGAAAACCTCCGCAAGTTGCTTGATCGGTTTTATGACCTTGTATTTTCAAACGAAGTGATCAGTCCGCTTTTTGTAACAGACAAGCCAGAAATAAAGGAGAAGCAGCGACTCTTCCTGACGCAGTTTTTCGGCGGCCC
>JAEZDW010000274.1 GCA_023417955.1 Bacteroidota bacterium | reverse complement strand
GTCATTCACTCTGAAGCAGTGATTATAGCCAACCCTCAGCTCGAAGATGAACGAAGAGCCATTCTCGATAAACTCCTCTTCAGAATTGAAGCTGTTAAGAAAGCGAAGAACAACAAATACATTCTGTTGAACTGCCCTGACGAAGCGATCCCGAAGATCACATCTGTAATTCCAGGTATGCGCAGCCCTACCATCGTGCCACTGGCGCGGGAAGGATGGAGTTCGCTGCACTCAGTAGTAGATGAAAACGACTTCTGGGAGAAAATCGACTTATTGAAGTCGTGTGGCGCCGAAGGAATTCTGGTAGTGCCCATTGAAAAAATGATTGTCTAGTTTACTCGAACACCATGACACTTTATCAAAACCCCGAAGTACAACAGTGGGCGCAACTTTGTGAACGCCCCCAGATTGAGTTGAGTTTCCTCGAAGGCTCAGTCCGAAACATTATGAACCGTGTGCGGAACTCAGGGGATCATGCACTCCATGAAATAACAGCCCAGTTTGACAAAGTGAACATTGGTCAGCTGCAGGTTGATGCTTATGAAATCGAAGCTGCAAGAAACACCCTTGAATCTTCTTTAAAAGAAGCCATAAAGACTGCCGCCAAAAACATTGAATTGTTTCACGCTTCACAACGTCGCGACACAGTAAAGATCGACACTATGCCGGGCGTTACCTGCTGGCGAAAAAGTGTGGGTATCGATAAAGTCGGAATTTATATTCCTGGTGGAACCGCCCCCTTGTTCTCCACAGTGCTAATGCTTGGCATTCCCGCACGTCTTGCAGGTTGCAATGAAGTTGTATTGTGTACCCCGCCGTCTAAAGACGGTAAGATCAATGCCGCTATTCTTTATGCTGCTGACCTTGTAGGAGTGACCTCCATTTTCAAAGTCGGCGGCGCACAGGCAATTGCCGCAATGGCGTATGGTACCGAATCAATACCGAAGGTGTACAAGATATTTGGACCGGGTAACCAATACGTTACGAAAGCAAAGCAGCTGGTTCTCGAAGACGGTGTTGCAATTGATATGCCTGCAGGTCCCTCCGAAGTATTGGTGATGGCTGATGAAACAGCTAAGCCTGCGTTCGTTGCGGCTGACCTCCTTTCACAGGCGGAACACGGTGAGGACAGCCAGGTGATTCTTGTCGTACTTAATGAGAAGGTCCTTAATGACATTAAGAAAGAAATTGAGAACCAGCTGAAACAATTGCCCCGGAAAGACATTGCAGAAAAAGCACTGGCACACAGCAGAATTATTTCATTTAACGACGTGGATACTGCCATTGCATTTGTAAACGAATACGCACCCGAGCACCTGATCATCAATACCCGCAATGTGGATGAGATCGCCGGCAAGATTGTAAACGCCGGATCAGTTTTTCTCGGGAACTATTCACCTGAAGCAATTGGTGATTATGCGTCTGGCACCAATCATACGTTGCCAACAAACGGCTATGCGAAAGCTTACGCCGGTGTTTCTCTGGAAAGCTTTATGAAACACATCACGTTTCAGCAACTCACGGCAGATGGCCTTATCAAACTGGGCCCCGCTGTTGAACGCATGGCCGAGGCAGAGCAGCTTGAAGGTCACCGTCAGGCGATTTCAGTCCGGTTGAAAGATATTCAACAATCAATGAAGGGCTCATGACTAGTGGTAACCAGATCTTTGATGTTATGCGGCTTGTCCGAGATAACATTCGCCGGATGAAACCATATTCGTCGGCACGCGATGAATTTAAAGGCGAGGCTGAAATTTTCCTCGACGCGAATGAGAACCCCTACCCTTCGTCGTACAATCGTTATCCTGATCCCCTGCAGTTGAGCATCAAGAAGAAATTGTCAGCGATGAAGGGTGCTGCACCGGAGCAAATCTTCCTTGGAAACGGTAGCGATGAGGCGATTGACCTCCTTATCCGTGCCTTCTGCGAACCAAATCGCGACGCAATTCTCATCACTGAGCCGACGTATGGAATGTACGCAGTATGTGCTGATGTGAATGCAGTCGCAGTTAAAACTGCGCTGCTTACACCGGATTTTGACCTGGACGTCGAAACCCTGAATTCAACTCTTGATGCATCCGTTCGGTTGATATTCCTTTGCAGTCCTAACAATCCGACAGCGTCACTCCTCAATGCTGAAAAAATTGAAAGAATAATCCGCGGCTTCGACGGAATTGTAGTAGTTGATGAAGCCTACATAGATTTCGCTGCATTCCCAGGATGGATAAGTCGACTGAATGAGTTTTCCAACCTCGTTGTTCTGCAAACGTTCTCCAAGGCATGGGGTCTGGCGGGACTCCGTTGTGGCATGGCATACGCCTCTGCGGAAATCATTTCTATCCTGAACAAAATCAAGTACCCATACAATATTAATACGCAAACGCAAGAACTTGTCCTTCGAGCACTGGACAACAAAAGTTACAAAGACAAGTGCGTGACAGAAATCCTTGAACAGCGTGACGTTCTCGCCAGAAGTCTGAGCAAACTGCCCATCGTGAAAAAGGTTTATCCATCAGACGCAAACTTCCTGCTCGTGCGAATCAGCGAAGCAAAGAGGATATACGAATACCTGATGGAAAAGAAAATCATTGTTCGGGATCGCTCCCGTGTAATACTGTGTGACGATTGTTTGCGCATCACAATTGGTACGCCGGCTGAAAACAAATCATTAATCGATGCCCTGAACTCATATAGCTAGATACAAATGAAGAAAGTATTATTTATCGATCGCGACGGCACCCTCATACTGGAACCACCGGATGAGCAAATCGACTCCCTGGAGAAACTCGAGTACTATCCGGGCGTGTTTACGTGGCTTGGCAGAATCGCGGCCGAATGCGATTACACGCTTGTGATCGTCACAAATCAGGACGGACTCGGGACACCAAGCTTTCCTGAGGAAACATTCTGGCCGGCACAAAACAAGATGCTAGAAGCATTCCGGAAAGAAGGCGTTACTTTTGAGAAGATCTTTGTGGATCGATCATTCGGACATGAGAATAAACCAACCCGCAAACCGGGAACAGGGATGTTGGAAGAGTTCTTCACAGGCGGGTACGATTTGACAAACTCATATGTTATTGGTGATCGTGCCACCGACGTTGAGCTCGCGAAAAACCTCGGGGCGAAAGGGATCTTCCTTGACGATGGCAGCCGCGCAAATATCATCCGCGAAAAGGGGCTTGAAGAGTACTGCGCTTTGATCACGACATCATGGAAAGACATCTATGAGCACCTTGCCCGCCCGGCCAGGATAGCAACTGTACAACGCACAACAAAAGAAACCGACATTGAAGTCACTATAAACCTCGATGGAAGTGGAAAATCATCCATAGAAACAGGATTAGGATTTTTCGATCACATGTTGGATCAACTTTCGAAACACGGACAGATTGATCTTGCCGTCAAAGTCAAAGGTGATTTGCATATTGACGAACACCACACAATCGAAGACACTGCTCTGGCCCTGGGTGACGCTTTCCTGAAGGCACTTGGCGACAAACGAGGTATCGGCCGTTACGGGTTTTGTTTGCCAATGGATGACTGCCTCGCTCAAGTTGCGCTTGACTTTGGCGGCAGGCCGTGGCTTGTCTGGGAAGCGGAATTCAAACGTGAAAAAATCGGCGAGATGCCAACAGAAATGTTTCTGCATTTTTTTAAGTCATTTTCCGATGCAGCGCGTTGTAACCTGAACATCAAAGCCGAGGGAACCAACGAGCACCATAAAATCGAAGCTATTTTCAAAGCGTTTGCCCGTGCCACACGCATGGCGATTAAACGCGAAGGAAATGAACTCCCAACAACCAAAGGCCTACTGTAATGAGACTCGTAATCATAAAGTATAATGCGGGAAACGTTCAATCAGTATCATTTGCACTTGAACGCCTTGGAATCAATTTTTCAATAACCGACAACGTCGAAGAGATAAGATCGGCTGACAAAATTTTGTTTCCGGGTGTTGGCGAGGCAAGCACGACGATGGCTTTCCTTCGCGATAAAAAGCTTGACAAACTGATCCCGGAGTTGAAGCAGCCCGTGCTCGGAATATGCCTGGGCATGCAGTTGATGTGTCGCTATTCCCAAGAAAATGATACCACGTGCCTCGGCATTTTTGATGAGGACGTTAAACGATTTATTCCTACGCCCTCGAAAAAAGTTCCTCATATGGGGTGGAACCGGCTTAGTCTTACCGACAGCTGGCTTAATCGTGATCTTGAGAATGAATTTGTATACTTTGTTCACAGCTATTACGTCCCGGTAAACGCCCATTCATCCGCAATCACCGAATACGTTAATCCTTTTTCCGCGGCATTGCACAAAAACAATTTCTATGCAGTCCAGTTTCATCCGGAGAAGTCGGCCTTTGCCGGAGAAAAGGTTCTAAAAAGTTTCCTGCAAATAAAATAGGACAATGAAAATAATCCCGGCAATCGATATTATCGACGGTAAGTGTGTGAGACTGACTCAGGGTGACTATGACAGCAAGAAGGTCTACAATGAAGACCCTGTAGCAGTGGCATTGTCGTTTGAGCACGCGGGGCTCAAGTACTTGCATCTGGTCGACCTCGACGGCGCGAAGGCAGGCAAGGTCATGAACTGGGATGTCGTAAAACGAGTTACGTCAGCAACAAATCTCACGGTGGATTTCGGCGGCGGAATCAAGACAGCTGATGAAATCGAACGTCTGCTCGAACTGGGGGTTGCAAAGGTTAACCTCGGAAGCATCGCAGTTAAACGTCCCGATCTTGTAAAAATCTGGAGTAAACAATTCTCTCCCGGTAGGATAATCCTAAGCGCGGACGTGAAAGGGGAATACATTTCGATTGGCGGTTGGACTGAAGAGTCGGCAATCACAATTGACAAGTTTGTCGACGGTTATGCGAAAGATGGAATAAATCAGGTGACGTGCACCGATATCAGCACCGATGGTATGCTTTCGGGACCAAATGTGGGGTTGTATCAGCGTCTCCTAAAAGATCACCCGGCCATTGTATTGACGGCAAGCGGCGGAGTAAGTTCAGTAAACGACCTGAAACGACTTTCAGAAACGGGTGTTGACGGAGCAATCGTCGGAAAAGCGATTTATGAAAGAAGGGTCACACTCGGGCAACTGGGTGGGTTGGAGGACCAACATTAACAACAAATGTAATGCTCACAAAACGAATTATACCTTGTCTGGACATCAAAGACGGAAGAACCGTCAAAGGTGTAAACTTTGTAAACATACGCGACGCAGGCGACCCTGTCGAACTGGGGGCGCTTTACGCTCAACAGGGCGCCGATGAACTTGTATTCCTCGATATATCAGCGACTAACGAAGGTAGAAAGACGTTTTCATCACTGGTGCGCGATATTGCGCGCCATATCAACATTCCCTTTACAGTTGGTGGCGGAATAAGCAGCGTTGCAGACGTTGCGCCATTGCTGGAGGCAGGCGCCGACAAGGTGAGTATCAATTCCTCCGCTGTACGCAACCCTGACTTGATTGATGACCTGTCACATGCGTTCGGTTCACAATGCATCGTGTTGGCTATAGACGCGCGCAAGGTCGACAACCAGTGGATAGTTCATACCCACGGTGGCAAGAAACCAAGTGATAAAAAATT
>JAEZDW010000265.1 GCA_023417955.1 Bacteroidota bacterium | reverse complement strand
TTTCACAAGCTTCCAGTTTCCTTTTCGGAAGATCAGAATACCAGCGACTGCCATGAGCGACTCAGCAATAGAAATCGCCGCGTAAACACCCACCGGACCTGTTTTAAAAATTTCGGCCAACGTATAGGCTAGCGGGATCTGAAAAATCCAAAAGCCAACAATACTAATCAACGTCGGCGTTCGTGTATCCCCTGCCCCGTTGAAAGACTGATTTATAACCATGCCATACGCATAAAACACATATCCCAGAGATACGACCTTCAGGCACTGGATTCCATGCCGCAAGACTTCTTCGTCAGTACTGAAGAATCGCAGAATGTAGTCCGCCATTGAAAAGAACAGCACCGTGATGAACGCAAGAAAAATCATGTTCATCAGGCCTGCACGCCAAACCGATTTCTCAGCGCGGTCGGGCTGTCCCGCTCCAAGGTTTTGACCGACAAGCGTGGCCGATGCATTTGCCATGCCCCAGGCAGGAAGTATCGCGAAAACGATAATGCGTATCGCAATGAAGTACCCTGCCAGGGGCGCCTCTCCAAATTCAGACATGATCCGCATCAAAAATATCCAGCTTGCTGAACCAATGAGCATTTGTCCGATACCACCTGCCGAGACACGAATCATAGTAAGTATAATTCCTGCTTTCACGCGAATGTGCCTCAGACGTAGTTTTACAACACTGGAGCCTTTTACCAAATGATATATCTGATAAACCACACCAACGCCTCGTCCGATGTTAGTCGCGATCGCTGCACCTTTCACACCGAATGCCGGTATTGGTCCAAAACCCATGATAAGGATTGGATCCAGTATAATATTCAATGTATTTGCTATCAGGAGTGCTTTCATCGCCAATGATGCGTCACCCGCGCCGCGAAAGATTGCGTTGATCATGAACAACATGATTATTGTAATGTTCCCGCCAAACATAATGCGTGCATAGGATCCGTTGCGATGGATCACATCATCACTGGCGCCCATGAAAGCAAGGATGTCGTCGGAGTAGATCACTCCCACGACGGTTAGAATCAATGAAACGGACATTGCGAGATAAAGCCCCTGAACGGCGGCCTCTTCTGCACCCTTTCCATCTTTTTCTCCGACGCGACGCGCCACCAGGGCAGTCGCACCCATACTCAAACCAAACGCAAGAGAGTATATTAATGTGAGTACTGACTCAGTCAGGCCAACCGCTGCCAACGCGCCATTGTCATTGAGTTGGCTGACAAAATAAACGTCAACAACTGCGAAAATTGACTCCATTCCCATCTCAACGATCATGGGAACCGAAAGCAAGATGATTGCGTGATTGATACTTCCGCTTCTAAACTCACCGTGGTCGCCCTTGACGCCACGCCATACCAGGGAAAAAAGTTTTCCCAACTTTTTAATAAAAAGCATTATGAACAATGATTGTATTATAAATAAAGAAACAAGCTGACCATAAGAGGTCGCTAAAAGGGATTCCGAAGAATCGGAAGTCAGACAATCATATGCATGGTGGTAGACATAAGCGGTATGTGGGTGGTACGATGTCTTTTTTAAAAGGTTTCCATAAGACAAAAAAAAGTCGCTTTTTTTAAGCGACTTGCTCTTCTTCTCTTTTAAGTGATTGACTTAGTCAGCAATAACTGAACTCTGACCTGAGACATTTTTCTCGATACTCGGGCTGCCACGGTAGACGACCGTACTGGCACCTGAGGCGGTTACAGTCAGATGATCTGCAACCGTTATCTTGCCACTGCTGGCGCCGGAAAAATTCAGCGCAGCTGTGCTCACGGGAAACTCGAATGCAGTCAGGACGGATGCGCCTGAGATATCACCTTCGAGCTCATCTCCGAGTCCATGCATCCGGAATTTTGAACCCCCTGAAAGCACCAGATTCACCTTCCGGTAGCCTGCGTTCAACTGAGCCAGCGACCCTCCTGAGACATTGGCGTTGAGGACCCCATCACTTTCAAAGCCCTCAATCACGGAGACGCTTCCGCCCGAAAAGGTAAATCCCTTCAAATCCGGCATCTGAATCATGATGTGGGTTTCATGACGACGGTTCGCGTGTTCATCATATTTGATTCTGAGGGTAGAACCTTCCTTGAAGACCTCAAGGTCGTAGATATTTCGGCGGTCTCCCTTTGCGCGAACCGAGAAGGTGCTGCCTTCGGTTACCGTGATATGGAAGCCGCTTCCCATTTCAAGGTTGTCAAAATCGATCACCGGGTATTCGCGTGAAATTTCCTGAAGAGGTCCTGGATCTTCGACGTCACAGGAAAATAAGAATGCGGCCATCAGGAGCATGAGGAGAGGAAATCGTGTTTTCATTTCGTTGTTGTTTTTTCGTTTGACAACTGAAACGAACAACACCCCTACTCAGGTTATCAATAAACTACGATGGTTTTCGCGTTGACGAACTCCCGGATTCCCGCCTGCGCGAGTTCACGTCCGTAACCAGACTTTTTAACGCCACCAAAGGGAAGCCGCGAATCCGAGCGCATGAGGCTGTTCACGTACACAGAGCCGGATTCGATAAGCTGGGCGATTCGTTCCCCGCGCTCCCTGTCGGCAGTCCATACGGAGGCTCCAAGGCCATAACGGCTGCGGTTTGCAAGCTCAACCGCTTCATTTTCGCTTTCCACGTAGATAACAGCTGCCAGAGGGCCAAAAGTCTCCTCATCAAAGGCCGGCATTCCCGGGCAGACGTATTCAAGAATCGTCGGCTGGAAGTTTCCGCCTTCACGGTTGCCGCCGGTTATAAGTCGGGCACCCTTTTCTTTTGACTTGTGAAGTTGTTTTTCAAGGTCCTCAGCCAGGTCGAGACGCGCCATTGGCCCCATCGTGACACCAGACTCAAGGGGGTTTCCCTGCCTGATTGCCTTCACTTCCTGCTCGAAGGCCTCCATGAAGTCCTTGCCTGCTTCCTTGAAAACGATAAATCGCTTTGCTGCGATACACGACTGTCCGGCGTTTTGCATACGCGATTGCGCCGCAACTTTGGCAGTCGCCTGAATATCTGCGTCGGGCAGGACTATAAACGGATCGCTACCGCCAAGTTCGAGAACCGATTTCCTGATATGTTTACCGGCAATGGAGGCAACACTTGAACCAGCTTTTTCACTGCCGGTAAGTGCTACGCCCTGAACACATTCGATGGCCAGCACTTTTTCAATGCTTTCATTTGAAATGAGAAACGACTGAAACGCCCCTTCAGGGAATCCTGCTTCCTGAAAAAGTTTCTCTATAATTAATGAGCATTGCGGCACATTCGAAGAGTGTTTTAGGACGCCGACATTACCAGCCATGAGTGCCGGGACGGCAAAACGAAATACCTGCCAGAATGGAAAGTTCCACGGCATTACGGCAAGGATAACGCCTGTCGGAAAATAGCCCACGTAGCTGCGCTTCGCCTCGGTACTAATCATTTCAGGCTGCAGAAATGCTTCTGCATTTTCGGCAAAATAATCGCAGGCGTCTGCGCACTTTTTTATTTCGTTGCGCGCTTCAGCGAGTGCTTTACCCATTTCGAGTGAAATCACATTGGCGTATTGATCTGTGTTTTCGCGTAGCAGGGCAGCGAGCCGACGCATAGGCTTGCTGCGCTCATCAAATGTGGAATGGCGCCACGACTTAAACGTCAGGTCTGCTTTTGCGAGTTTCGCTTCGATATCGCGCTCATTCATTAATGGGTATTCCGCAAGCAGCTTTTGATCGTATGGGTTTATGGATTTTTGCATAATCTTCTTTTTTGGATATTATCTAAAAATAAAAAAGCCAGGCAAAAGCCTGGCCTTATGTTTCATTCCAAAAGATGAACGCTTACCCGATAGACACGCGTTTAAATTCTGCAACGGTCAGACCTTTGGTTACGCTGTCAAGGTACTGAGCTACCGTTTTTGAGTTATCCTTTACGAAAATCTGGTGCAGCAGCGTGCTTTCCTTGAAGAACTTCTGAAGTTTCCCCTGCGCGATTTTCTCAACCATGTTTTCAGGTTTTCCTTCTGCAAGGATCTGCGCTTTTGCGATTTCGAGTTCTTTTTCGATCACTTCTTTGTCGACGTTCTTTTCGTCAACTGCAACCGGATTCATGGCAGCAATCTGCATTCCGACGTCTTTACCAGCATCAGTAACGTCTTTGCCATTGACACCTTTCAGGCTGACAAGTACGCCAAGTTTAGATCCGGCGTGGATGTAAGGAACGACTGCCTCACCTTTCATGTGAACGAATTCACTGATTTCGATTTTCTCGCCGATTTTACCAACCAGCTCCACGATCTTTTCATTGATGGTAAGATTGCCTGCAGAGAGAGCGAGCAGAGCTTCTTTGGATTCCGGCTTTTGCGAGAACGCAGTTTCAGCGATCAGTTTACCAAGCGCCTGAAACTCTTCATTCTTAGCCACAAAATCTGTTTCGCAGTTCTATGCGATCAATACGGCTTGCTTCTTATCATCGCTTACTTTAACAAATACAGACCCTTCCTTCGCTTCCTTATCTGATCGGGATGCCGATACTTTCTGGCCTTTCTTTCTCAGGATCTCGATTGCTTTTTCAAAATCACCATCTGCTTCGGTTAGGGCTTTTTTACAATCCATCATACCCGCGCCGGTCATCTGGCGAAGCTTGTTAACATCTTGTGCTGTAATTGCTGACATTTTTTTAAGTATTGAGTGTTATAAGTGCTGTGGCAGGATTTCCTTACCACTGAAATTGTTGCGGTCGAACCCGCCTTAAACAAGGCGTCCCACCGGCTTTAACAGATGCAAAGCGGCAGGACGACCATAAAATAGCTTATTTCGAATTAAGAGTTTGTTTCTTCTACCGTTTCGTCAACTCTTCTTTTTTCGTCCTCCTCTTTCTTCTGAGCAGCGTCTTCCTTATCGCGTTTACGTTCCATCAGACCTTCTTCGATGACCTTACCGATGTAGCGGGTAAGGATAGAGATTGACTTGAACGCGTCGTCGTTTGCCGGAATCGGGAAGTCCACTCCTGAAGGGTCAGAGTTTGTATCAACGAGTGCAAATACCGGGATGTTCAGTTTGTGAGCTTCGGTAACCGCGATGTGCTCACGTTTAACGTCGATGATGAACAATGCAGCTGGCAGTCTGTTGAGATCAACGATTCCACCGAGCAGTTTCTCAAGTTTCGCTTTTTCGCGTGTTACCATAAGGCGTTCACGCTTTGCTAGGTTGTTGAACGCCTCATCCTTCATCAACTTCTCGATCTGAGCAAGTTTCTTAAGCGACTTGCGGATTGTAGCAAAGTTGGTAAGCATACCACCGAGCCAGCGCTCAGTAACGTACGGCATGTTCAATCGCTTTGCCTCTTCGGTAACGATGTCCTTAGCCTGCTTTTTCGTTGCTACAAACATGATCTTGCGACCAGAGCGGACGATATTCTTCAGTGCGAAAGACGCCTCGTCCAGGCAAGCCATGGTTTTATTCAGGTCGATAATGTGGATGCCGTTGTTCTCCATGAAAATGTACTCGGCCATTTTCGGGTTCCACTTACGGGTAAGGTGACCAAAGTGAACACCTGCATCCAACAAATCCTGGTATGTTAATTTTTCAGCCATTCTCGATAATATTAACGCTTGCTAAACTGGAATCTTCTTCTTGCCTTCCTTCTACCCGGCTTCTTACGTTCAACCATTCTTGAATCGCGGGTAAGCAAACCTTCTTTTCTAAGGGTCGGTTTTACTTCTTCGTTAAACTCAACCAACGCACGCGCGATACCCAAACGAACTGCTTCAGCCTGGCCTTTGATTCCACCGCCTTCAACATTAACGGTTACATCGTATTGTCCGTCAAGTTTCGCAGCAGCGATAGCTTGTTTAACAGTGGTCTGGTGAATTTCTGAAAGGAAATAATCCTTCAGGTCCCGGTTATTGACTTTGATATCACCTTTACCAGGTTTCACATAGACTCTGGCGATGGAGGTTTTTCTTCTACCGATTTTATTTACGATCTGCATCTATCAGAACTTTATTTCTTTGGGTTGTTGCGCTTGATGAGGGTGTTCTGCACCTGCATAAACATGGAGGCTTCTGAATAATTCCCGGCCGAGCCTGTTTTTCGGAAGCATTCCGCGAACAGCGTGTTCAATCAGGCGTTCAGGATGCTTTTTGCGGATCATTGTGGGCGTGTGCTCACGCTGACCTCCAGGGTAGCCTGAGTGCGTGAAGATCACCCTGTCATTCCACTTCTTGCCAGTCATTCTAACTTTCTCCGCATTAATCACAATCACATGGTCCCCGCAATCAACATGAGGAGAATAGCTGGTCTTGTGTTTTCCGCGGATAATGCGGGCAACTTCACTTGCCACGCGGCCCAGTACCTGAGCCTCTGCGTCCACCACTACCCAGTTCTTTTCAACTGTAGCCTTGTTAGGGTGAGTGGTTTTGTAGCTGTTATGATCCATTTTGTCGTTAAAAACTTATTGAAAACAATAC
>JAEZDW010000224.1 GCA_023417955.1 Bacteroidota bacterium | reverse complement strand
TAATACGTCAGTGCCTTGGCATAGTCCTCCAGGATGAAAAACTTTTCACCCTCCGTGAAATAGAACTCTGCCTCCCGGGAGCGGTTCGCCGATGCCTGCACTGCTTCCGTTGGCCTTCTGTTCCTTTGCGCATTTCCTGTTCCCTGCAACGACAGCAATGCCACCAGGGTTAACAGGAAAATATGGCTTCTGATTTCTTTCAATGAATGGTATTGTAATCACCCACACTCAAATCCAGCGGTGAGCCTTCAAAAATAACGAAATTCCCCAACATACTGTTCGCGATTACGGCATTCGAGACGCGTGTATCCTTCTGAATAATGGAATTGCTAACCCTACTGTCGACGATCGTTGAATTTTCTCCAACCGACACATATGGTCCGACAACCGCGTTTTCAAGCCGGACGCCGGCACCAATGAAGCATGGCTGAATCACCACCGAGTTGATAATCTTCGCATCATCCGAGACAAGCTTCTGATCCCTGATAAACTCCAGGTAGCGCTGGTTGGTTTGTACAGTGACGTTTTTGTTCCCACAGTCAAGCCATTCGGTGACCTGACCAGGCACGAGACGAGCTCCCTTCTTTTGCAGCCCTTGCAATGCCGAAGTGAACTGATACTCACCTTTATCTTTTATGTCATTATCAATGAGGTACTGCATCTCGCTTGCGAGCGCCGCACCATCACGGAAGAAGTATATCCCGATGATTGCAAGATCTGATACGAACGTCGCCGGCTTTTCTACGAGGTCGATGATCTCTCCTTCCGCATTCAGCTTCACAACGCCAAACTGCGACGGGTCACTCACCTGTTGCACCCAGATAATTCCATCCTTCGATGTGTCGAGCTTAAACTCCGCCTTGAAAAGAGTATCGGCAAATGCAACGATAACCTTACCGGTAAAAAGTTCTTTCGCAAAGAGGAGTGCGTGTGAAATTCCCATCGCTACTTCCTGATAATATATTTTGCCTGTCGCCCCAACTTCGGAAGCAATTTGCTTCAGATTTTCTTCAACCTCCTTCCCAAAAGACGGGTGAATGATAAATCCAATATTTTCAATTTTCTCTGGACATACCCTCGCGATGTCTTCCACCAGACGATGCACGATGGGTTTTCCGGCAATCGGAAGCAGTGGTTTTGGAACGGTAAGGGTATGCGGCCGCATTCTTTTTCCGAGGCCGGCCATAGGAATAATAATGTTCATAAGGTTTAAAAAGGTTTTCCAGTTTTAAGTGTAACCAGTTTTTACATTAGTTGAGACTTCGCCGAAATTGTTTCTTTTCGATAAAGAAAACAACCAAAACAAAAACTACCACGACGGAAAGATGAAAAGTTGATGCCAGCCAGGCATTCGAAATCGAAACCGTACTCACGAGGAATACGCATAAAGTTGTAATGATGATGTAAAGCAGGTTAACTCCCACGTTGTAAGGAATCGGAAAATACTTCTGTCCCAATTGGTAACACAGAACTGTCATTGAAAAATAGCATATCAGCGTGGCCCAGCTGCTGCCAACATATCCATAAACCGGGATCAGCAGGTAATTGGCAACGATTGTAATCACCGCACCGACGACGGTGATAATCGTTCCCCAATAGGTTCGGTCGGTCAACTTAAACCAGACTGAAAAATTGTAGTAAACTCCCAGGAACAGGTACGCGAGCAGCAAAACGGGTACGATGTGCAGCCCCTCCCAATACGACGAATCTCCCAGAAAATATTTCAGAATATCAAGATTGATGCTAACCGCCAACAAAATGAAGCAGCACACGATTACAAAGTAATGATTGATTCTGGCGAAAAGCTCAGGCGATTGTTTATCCGATGCGTGTGAAAAGAAGAATGGTTCAGCCGCATAACGAAAGGCGGTTACTGCCAGACTCATCAGCATGGCGAGTTTGTAACACGCGCCAAACACCCCCAAAGCATAGTCGGAACTCCGCCCGGGATAAAACCCTTCAGGAAGCCATGCTTCAAGCGTCAAACGCGAAAACATTTCATTTGTCATGCCAGCCAGCCCGGTCAGCATCACGGGATAACCATAGCGTATCATGGCCGGCGAAATCTGTTTGTCGAATGCAGGCCTCCATGAAAGGAGTTCAGGTGCAAAAAAGAAAAGATAAAACGCATTCGCTGCAAGGTTGGCGATGAACACGTAGGCAACGCCGACTTCCGGATCGAATGCAAACAACAGAAAGTAAACATTCAATCCGACAAGCAATCCGATGTTTACAATTTTACCAACTGCGAACCGGACCGGCTTCTTCAACAAACGAAGGCGCGCAAATGGGATGGCAACGATCGCGTCCATAAACATAATGAGCGCGAGGTAGTAGATGTACTCCTCATTCCCTTCTATATTAATGTAGTCGGCAACGGGGAAAGCAAGCGCGACAAGGAGCAGCGTCATCGCTCCGCTCAGGAAGATTACGACGGTTTGCGCCAATCGGAAGCTGCGTTTTTCATCAGCGCCTTCGCGCGTTGCAAAACGAAAGTAGGCAGTTTCCATCCCGAACAACAGGATCGTGTTTATCACTGCCGTATAGGCGAATAGTTTGGTGATAACACCGTACTCGTCAGGTGCGAAGACTTTTTCGTCAGTGTGCAGCCTGACCAGCAGGAAGTTTATGAATCGTGGTATGATGGTACCAAATCCATACAAAATAGTTTCGCCGGCAAGTTTCTTTAGTTTACCCATGAACGGTATGTGCAATCACTTTCCGGAAAACTGAGGCTTCCTTTTTTCCAAAAAAGCAGATGTGCCTTCTTTGAAGTCGGCGGTTGACGCGCAATCTCTAAACAACAGTGCCTCCTGTTCGAAACCAGCCTGGCCGGGCACCTCGCTATTAACCGCTTTGATTAAATATGAGAGGGTTAACGGGCTTTTCTGAACGATGGTTGCCATAAGTTGTTTTGCGGCTTCCAGAAGTGTCGCATTATCCTCATATACATGATTGACCAATCCCATAGCCAGCGCCTGCTCGGCGTTGATCAGATTGCCAGTCATGAGTAATTCGAGCGCCCTGCCTTTTCCGATCAGTCTCGTAAGGCGTTGCGTTCCACCGTATCCGGGGATTATGCCCAGGTTGATTTCAGGCTGACCAAATTTGGCGTGGCGACTCGCAAGCCGCATATGGCAGGCCATGGCAAGCTCGCATCCTCCGCCCAGGGCGAATCCGTTTACTGCGGCTACCACCGGCTTAGGGCAGTCTTCGATCATCTGGAACAACTCCTGACCGCGTTTAGCAAGGGCAAAAGCCTCTTCCGGGCCTGATTCTGCCAGTTCCCGGATGTCTGCACCGGCAACGAAGGCCTTTTCGCCCTCCCCGATTATTAAGGTACCCTTAATTCTAAGGTTTTTGGAAATTTCTTCTATAACTTTGTATAGCTGGCTGATTGTGTCCTTGTTAAGTGCGTTGAGGGCTTCCGGTCTTCTGATTGTAATCAGACTGATACCGGAATCGTCGATGGAAAGATCTACTGGCATAAAGAGCGGAATACGTTCAAAAAATTATACGAGATAACGCAAGTTATCTATAAAAAAGTAAAAACGAGTGTATTGGTATGGACGCATGTTCTTTCTCAAAAGAGAACGTTTTCTCCCATACTAAGACATTCCAGGGCGGAAACGAATAAAGCCAAACCCGGATTTCTTAGGTTTTTGAACCAGAATGATGAGAAACACAGGTTTTTTTTCACGCCGCCCGATTTTTGATTTTTTAAACACAACACCCGCTCCCGACAAGCGAATTGTCGGATGGAAATGATCCGCACTGAATCTATTTGCCGACTCTCACTCGTGCTCTTTTTCCTTGGCATGGCAACGCTGTTTGAAGCCAATGCTCAAAACTATACTTCCAATTCAAATGGAAATTGGACCTCGGGCATCTGGAGCACCGGCGGTAGCCCACCCTTAAGCGGTCAGAACTATGGCACGATTACCGTCAATCACGATATCGAACTTAATGGGAACTATAGCATGGCCGGCAGCACCACATTAAATGTCAATGCAGGCAAGGAGCTTACAATCAACGGAAACCTTACCACCGGCGGCGGGAGTGCGATTAATGTGTACGGGACTTTAATTATAACCGGATCCGCTACGGTTAGCGCGCCGTTCAGAATACATCCCGGCGGCCAGGTTATTATAGAACAGTCGCTTAACATGGCCAGCGGTTCCTTGTACCTCCATGTCGGAACCAACGCTGCCCCACCGCCCTACGCCGACCTGATTGTTCATGGCAACTACAACAGCTCAGGTGCGGGTGCGACTATATACCGAAATGGCCGTGTTGCGATCTTCGGCAACATGAGTTTGAACGGGGGCGGAATCAATTTCACAATAAATAACGGCGGCCAAGTTTACGTCCATGGAAATGTTACCGCTTCGGCGGGCAGCAACCGGGTGGTTAACAACAACAGCACGAATCCTTACGGCCTTTATGTCAATGGCTCAACCTCACACGGCGGTGGCGGAAGCTCAATTTCACCGAATATTGGCGATGAAGAGACGATGGAAAATACCAACGGTGACTTTTACGATTGGGTAAGTGGCATCGAGTTCGGACCGCTTCCTGTTGAATTGTTGTATTTCCTGCTGCATAAAAACGATAATAATGATGTGCAGTTGGAATGGGCAACTGCAACTGAAATAAACGCCTCTCACTTTGAAATACAACGGGCAGACTATGAGATGAATTTTGTTTCCATTGGTCGCACAGAGGCATCGGGAAATTCAAATGAAAAGAAAACCTATTCGTTTACGGATGATTCACCGTTGGTAAACCGGACTTACTATCGTCTTAAACAGGTTGACTTCGATGGTGAAGTCTCATATTCAGGGATTCGTGCTATTGACATCGCAGCGCCTAAGGCCGTTGCTGTTGCCCCTAATCCTATTGCTGACGGACAACTCAAGTTCAAACTAAACTTCACGTCGGAATACGCAACGCATGTTACGGTTACCGACATCAGCGGGCGGTCATTTATTGAGTTTGATTTGAAGGAAAACACCTTTGAGGTACCGGTGAGTCTTGATGCGGGAGTATATTTTCTGCATGTACGAAGTGGTTCCGACGTACTCGTTTCACGATTCGTGGTACAGTAACTTCTTCAGCCGCGTGGCATTTTTGCTGAAGCAAGGTTGACATTCATCGTCCACTAACCCGAACGTTGTCTTCCAGTTTGTGAAACTCCGGAAGCTTCGTGAGCATTTCGTCAACCATCTTGCGCAGATCAAAACGGTGTTGCCAGTCCCAATCCTTGCGCGCAACACTGTCATCGATTGACCGCGGCCACGAATCAGCTATCTGCTGCCGGAAGTCAGGTTTGTATGTAATCACAAAATCCGGAATGACCTTAGCAATCTCTGCAGCCAATTCCTCCGGTGTGAACGAAATCCCTGCAAGGTTATAACTTGACCGCACCGTGATTTTTTCAGCGGGCGCTTCCATTAGTTCAATCGTTGCATTCAACGCGTCGTCCATGTACATC
>JAEZDW010000209.1 GCA_023417955.1 Bacteroidota bacterium | reverse complement strand
GTTCACAATGGTGTTTCTGCCTCATATTGCCGGCACTCGTCTCTTTACCCCATCGCAGCATGTCACGCGTCTGCCCGATGCGCTGTTTACCATCGCATCGAACAAATGGTCGGCATACGTCATACTCCTGCTGACGCCGGTGTTTTTATATTTCGCAGGTGACGTTGCGTTCAACGCTGATATGAACAAATTAAACTTCATGACCGACGAGGTGCGTAAATCAGGTGAACGACTCGAACGAATCAACCAGTCTTCATTGAGTTCGGCGTACGTGGTCGCGTCAGGAAATTCCCTGGAACAGGCGCTGCGCAAGAATGAGATGGCAACGTCGCGTCTTCAGGATCTTCAGAAAATCGGGTTAGTAAACCGCCTTGCATCAGCAGCCACACTGATGATTTCGGATTCACTCCAACAGGTGCGGCTGGTGCGATGGAACAAGTACTGGACGGGAGAAAAGAGGGCAGGGGTTATGGATGTCGTTCGCGAAACTGGTGCCGAACTAAAGTTCTCGCCGTTGTTGATCGGAAACGCTGACTCACTGCTTTCAAGAAGGTACGCGCCAATACCTTCGTCACTCACAAAAACTTTCGGCGGTGACTTTTTTAAAGACCTTATTATTGAGAAGGATACATCAGTATCAGTAATCGCGCTTGCAGGGGTCTTCCAACAGGATCGTCAGCAGTTTTATGAGTCCATGTCTGGAGTACCGGCGACTGCGTTCGACCGAAGTATGCTCACCAATCTTTTTGTCGGATACGTCAATGACGATTTCACGTTTATCGTTAGCGTGACAT
Source organism: Bacteroidota bacterium (assembly GCA_023417955.1). Taxonomy (GTDB): domain Bacteria; phylum Bacteroidota; class Bacteroidia; order Cytophagales; family Cyclobacteriaceae; genus Ohtaekwangia. The sequence continues at coordinate 5,632 of JAEZDW010000209.1, read as the reverse complement.
CAGTACTGGTCTTTGCGATGTTGTTGCTTTCCTACGGCAGGATTGAAATTACACTGATCACATTCGTTCCAATGTTCTTCACCTGGGTGTGGATACTGGGCATCATGGCAATCGCCGGTATAGAATTCAATGTTGTCAACGTGATGGTGAGCACGTTCATATTTGGACTGGGTGACGACTACAGCATCTTCACTATGGATGGTTTGCAGCAGGAATATCGTCGGGGACTCAACCACCTGGGATCTATACGAACGTCGATATTTCTTTCGACCCTTACGACAGTGTGTGGCCTCGGGGTACTCGTTTTTGCCAAACATCCGGCGCTAAAGTCAATTGCAGCAATTTCGATTATAGGTATCGTCTCGGTATTTATTATGTCGCAGATACTGGAGCCGTTTTTCTTCCGCGTCTTGATCACAAATCGAACACGGAAAGGGTTGCCGCCCATGACGTTCAAAGGCATACTGATAAGTTTATTTGTATATACCTTCTTCGTCGTCGGCTCGTTGACACTCACAATGCTCGGGCTTATCATCAGGGTCTTGCCCATCGGACGGGGAAGACAACGCTTCCTTTTCCACAAACTCATTCAATTCCTTACCGGTGCACTGGTGTATTGCGGTGTCAATATTAAAAAACGTGTGATCAATCCGGATAGCCAGACGTTCTCCGAACCGGCTATCATTATCAGCAATCACAGCAGCTTCATGGACATCCTGATCACAGCGATGCTGCATCCTAAAATCATCCTGTTGACCAACAAATGGGTGTGGAATTCACCGGTTTTCGGTGGCGTTGTAAGACTTGCCGACTACTACCCGGTAACGGAAGGCGCGGACGACGGCGTTGTCAGGTTGCAGGAGCGAACGAAAGAAGGCTATTCCGTTGTCGTGTTTCCTGAAGGGACGAGAAGCAGCGATGGTAAAATAGGACGTTTTCATAAAGGCGCCTTTTACCTGGCTGAATCTCTCAAGTTGCCTGTGTTACCCCTGCTGAATCACGGGAGTGACAAAGCAATTCCCAAAGGAACGATGTACGTCAACGATTCAACTATCACATTGAAATTCCTTCCTGCAATTGAACCGGATGACACGCGATTCGGAGCAACTTATCAGGAACGTGCGAAAAGTGTCGGAAAATACTTCCGGCAGGAGTTTGAAAACTTACGCCGGGAATGCGAAACACCGGAGTATTTCCATCGCCGGTTGATGAGCAACTACATTTACAAGGGACCGGTGCTTGAATGGTATGCACGGATTAAGGTGCGACTTGAGGATAATTATAAAATCTTTCACGAACTGATTCCCGCCAGAGGCCACATCCTGGATCTCGGTTGTGGATACGGTTTTCTTGCTCAAATGCTGCATATGCTGGAGCCGGAACGCCGGATCACGGCGGTTGATTATGATCTTGACAAAATTGAAACTGCCCGGAACGGTTTCCTGAAGTCAAACAACCTCACATTCATACACGCCGATGTGACGAAATTTGAACTCACCAAATACGACAGCATCATTATCAGCGATGTGCTTCATTATTTGACTACAGCTGAACAAATGGACGTGGTTGAACGTTGTTTTGAAGCACTGCTCCCCGGAGGTCGTCTTATTATCCGTGACGGTGATCGCGACCTGGATGCACGGCACAAGGGGACATGGCTGACGGAGTTGTTTTCAGTGAAATTGCTAGGCTTCAATAAGGCACGTAATGAACTGAATTTTATCTCCGGCCAACAATTAAGGCAGGCGGCGAAAGAGCGGGGTTTTGAGGTTTCGACACATGATGAAACAAGGTACACGTCAAATGTTATTTTTGTGATTTCAAAGAGTCCCGAAGTGCATGAAACAGTTTGACGTGGTGATAATCGGCAGTGGTCTGGGCGGCCTTGCCTGCGGTACGATTCTCGCCAAGGAGGGCTATAAGGTCTGCATTCTTGAGAAGAATAAACAAATCGGAGGGACGCTCCAGACTTTTGTACGCGATCGTGTGATTTTCGATTCGGGCGTCCACTACGTTGGCGGCCTCGACAATGGGCAGAATCTCAACACATTATTCCGGTATCTCGGGATAATGGACAAGCTGAAGCTCAGGAAGCTCGATGAAGACGTTTTCGATGCGGTGATCTTTGACGACGACCCCAAAGTTTACCGATATGCACAGGGTTATGAGAATTTTATTCGAACGCTGACAGCAGAATTCCCTGAAGAAGAGGAAGCCGTCAGAAAATACTGTGACGGTATCCGCGATGTGTGCAGCAAGTTCCCGCTATACAATCTCAGGAGTGGCGATTACTTCGAAAAGGTTGGCGTGCTTGAGATCGATACGCAGACATTTATCGAGTCGCTTACTACTAACAAGAAGCTTCAAAATGTGCTCGCGGGCACGAGCCTGTTGTACGCAGGCGTTCCCTATAAGACGCCATTATACGTGCATGCGCTTGTCATCAACAGCTATATTGAAAGCAGCTGGCGTTTTGTAGATGGCGGTTCGCAAATTGCACGAGGGCTTTCCGCCGAGATCACGAGTCGTGGTGGTGTTTTGCTAAAACATAAGGAGGTCAGAAAATTGAAAGAAGAGGGAGGTAAAATTGTTTACGCGGAAACAAAAGATGGCGAAAAATTCTTTGGGTACATCTTTATATCTAATGTGCACCCGGCGCAGACCATCGACATGACAGAAAGCGACATGCTGAAGAAAGCTTTTCGATCACGTATCAAGAGCCTCGATAACTCCGTGTCGACGTTTTACGTGAATGTTGTCCTGAAGAAACGAACGCTGAAGTACGTTAACCATAACTACTACTATTTTGCCGACAACGATGCGTGGTGCGTGCTGAACTACAATCAAGAAAACTGGCCGCGCGGATATGCAATGTTCTTTACGGCGTCGTCAAGGGATGATGACGAATATGCTGAAGCGGTCACGCTGATGACGTACATGCGGTATGAAGAAGTAGCGAAGTGGGCCCATACGTTTAACACGGTATCGAATGAGGAAAGCAGGGGCGAGGATTATGAGGCTTTCAAACGTGCCAAAGCTGAAAAACTATTTGACCTTGTCGAAAAACGTTTTCCCGGTTTCAGGTCGGGCATACAATCGTATTATTCAGCGACGCCGCTCTCCGTACGCGATTACATTGGTACCGCTGACGGTTCGTTGTACGGAATTGTCAAAGATTACCGCGAACCGCTTAAGACTTTTATCTCGCCCCGAACGAAAATCCCGAACCTTTATCTCACCGGACAAAACCTGAATTTACACGGCGTGCTTGGTGTGACGGTAAGCGCTGTGCTTACGTGTTCCGAAATATTAGGTATCGATTACATCATAAACAAGATCCGAAGTGCTTAGACGATTGTTAAAGATATTCGGAATAGTTGTTGGCATTTTGGCAGTTGTCGTCGTTGCGCTGTTCGTATATGTGCGAGCCGTGAGCGTAATCGATCCACCGCAGCCGCGTTCGCTTGATGTACTTTCCGCAGAGATTGAGGAACCTGATTCAGGCCTTTACAGGATTGGTAACAACTGGTTCCGGAAAAGTGAAAGCGGCCTTTACGAACTTTATGTTGAAGGTGAACCGTTTGAACGTGGAGTGATCAACGGTAAGCTTACGCGCGACCTGGTGCAATACCAGGAAAAGGTTTTTAACGATCAGATCGAGTCCATCGTACCTTCGGATTTTTACCGCTACCTTTTGCGTCATTTAATCGGGTACTTCAACCGCGATCTTGACAAGCACGTAGAAGATGAATTCAAACTCGAGATCTACGGTGTGTCGCACGCCGCTTCTCACGACTACGATCACATTGCGTCACCGTATCAGCGAATGTTGAATTACCATGCGGCTCATGATATCGGGCATGCGTTGCAAAATATGTCGCTCGTTGGTTGTACAGCGTTTGCCACCTGGGGTGAGTATTCAGCAGACGGATCGCTTATCATTGGCAGGAACTTTGACTTCTATGTCGGTGAGGCATTTGCCCGTGATAAGATCGTTGCGTTTTACAACCCTGCGAAAGGAAACAAATTCATGATGGTAACATTTGGTGGGATGACTGGTGTGTTGTCGGGGATGAATGAAAAAGGATTGACCGTTACCATCAATGCGGCCAAATCAGAAATTCCTGACAAGGCTGCCACACCCGTTTCACTTGTGGCGCGCGAAATTCTGCAATACGCCGGCAACATTGATGAAGCCTACGCAATCGCCGCACGCAGGGAAATGTTTGTTGCTGAATCTTTTTTGATTGGCAGTGCGGCCGATGGAAAGGCGGCAATTATTGAAAAGACTCCTGCAGAAACGACATTGGTCGACAGTTACAATGGCGTTGTTGTTTGTACCAATCACTTCCAAAGTGAAACGTTGGGGCAAACCAACCTCAATCAGGAACATGTTCGCACAAGTGCGTCGCTCTATCGGATGAAACGCGTCGAAGAGCTGATTGCCGGCTCCGGTGCAAATACTATTGATAAAACGGCGCGCATCCTCCGTGACCAGCGCGGTCAGGGCGGGAAAGATATCGGCCTTGGAAATGAGAAGCTTATAAATCAGCTTGTCGCACATCATGGAATCATCTTTCAGCCTGAAAAACGACTCGTTTGGGTTGCAACTGCGCCATATCAACTCGGGAAATTTGTTTGTTACGATCTTAATAAAGTATTTTCGCTTGAGATGAGTGAAAACCACGAGGTTTATGATTCGGATAAACTTATTGAAGCTGATACGTTTCTGACAACGGAGGCATTTGCCCGTTATGAGAAGTTCAGCACATACAGATTTCCGTTTCAGCCGCATAGTAATCTGGATCCGGACAGCATTGTTGCATGGAACCCGCGTTCGTATCATGCTCACATGCTTGCTGGTGATTATCTCATCGAAGTGGGGGAGTATGCGCGTGCCGCGACAATTCTTGAAAAAGGGCTTAGTTTAGAAGTCGCCACGTTGCAGGAGCGCGAACACATGGAAAAGCAACTTGCATATTGTAGAGAGAAACTGAAATGATTGTTGGTGTAGGCATAGATGTTATTGAGATTCAGCGCGTCAGTGAGAAACTTTCACGTGGAAGTGGTTTTCGTGAGAAAGTGTTTTCACCTGAAGAGATCACCTTTTGTGAGGCTGCCGCGACGCCGGCACAACACTATGCCGCACGATTTGCCGCAAAGGAAGCTTTCCTGAAAGCTACAGGCGAAGGTTTGCTTCTTGGTCATGAATTGCATTTGATTGAAGTCGATCAGGACAAAACCGGAAAACCTGTGCTGCATTTGAAGGGAAGCTTTCGCGATCTTGCGGCAGTTCGTAACTGGCAACGCATTCACCTTTCTCTCACTCATACTAAAGATACCGCATGTGCCGTGGTCATTATTGAATCATGAAAGCTGTTCAGTCGGTGGCATTTGAATCGCCGGACAAAATCCGCGCCGTACAAGAGGAAGGTATGCGTACGCTGCTGCATTACGTGGCTGCAAACTCTCGGTTTTACCGGCGTCTTTTTGAGCAGAATAGCATAGACGCAAATGCCATTCAAACGCTGGATGATTTCAGTAGCATTCCGGTAACGACCAAAGACGACATGCAGAAACACAACTGGGACTTCCTTTGTGTACCCAGGTCTGAGATTGCAGAGTTTACGAG
>JAEZDW010000173.1 GCA_023417955.1 Bacteroidota bacterium | reverse complement strand
GCCATGTCGGATGCGGCGTTCGATGGCATCAGGTGAAAGAAACGCAGACGGCTCCGTAAGTGAGTACGGCGTTCCCTCTTTGTCTGAGAAGAACACCATATAACGGTTTTGCTGAGCCCAGGAGCATCCTGCGATGGCAAGAAGGAAAACAGTAATCGCTATCGCTCTATTCGCGCCCATAAGCTTTCAGTATCTGCGTATATTTGATTCCGCTGTCGATAATCTGCTTGCCAACACAACCGCGATTCTCATTGCTGCAATATTCAAGTTGGATGAATGTCTTTGCGATCAGCCCAATGTTCCTTGCATAAGTTTCCTGACGGAAATCTGTGTAAAGAATCGGATCCATGGAGTCTTCCTGTTCAACGATAATGCAGTCGGGATACGAAACTTCGTTCAAAGGTACTGTGGCACCAGTTTCGATAATGGAAAAGAGGTCTGTTCTTTCCCCCGAGAATCTATTTGTTTCGACGTTGTATAAATTCGCGTCCCAGCTCATGCTTTCTTTAAGCGGAAAATTCAATACCAAATAAGGTACGTTCCCCTCCCAAAGCAGTATTTCGTTGTTACGTCGTCGCGCTGACCAGGTCTCGAGCTGAGTCCATCCACTTTCTGGCGGGAACCGTTGCGACCGGCTTATGACATAAGTGAAACCTCCTGCGTCAGATGGAAAGGAATCGGAAATGATGTGTCTGAGTTCGTACCGAAGTGTTTCGGGTTCGGAAAGCACGTACCGGATTTCTTCAACGTCGTAGATATAGTAATTTCCGGTGACCAGCGGATAGTATTCGTAATCGCGAATTGAGAAATCCCGGCGGTCACCCTCGTCGCATGAAATCTGCAGACACATAGCGACACAGGTCAAAATCCGTATTAATTTAGCTCCGGTCACCGCGAATCCTTTGTTTTTCCTGAAACGGGGGTCATATTTGAACGGCAAGTTCGCCAAAATTATTCGTCTTTTTCATTAAAGCTATGGCATTAAAAACGTTGGTCAAAGTGGGGAGCATTACGAACCTGAGTGATGCAAGGTATTGCGCGGGAATGGGTGTTGATTTTCTGGGATTTCGTGTTGTCCCGGACCAGGCAAATGTCATGGCGCCGAAAACGTTCCAGGAAATACGCGGCTGGATTACAGGTCCACAGATCGTGGCTGAGCTATATGGAGTTCGCGACCGCCAACAGCTTGAATCCATACTGGTGGAATTCCAACCTGACTTTTTGGAGTTCTCTCTTGAGGAATGGGAGTTTCTGGCTCCGGCACCACCGCTTCCTTTCCTGCTTTCAATTAAGCCTTCAGATGAACTACCTGCAAACATGCCCAAACCTGCGTATCTCATTGTAAACGCACCGGACGATTCATTCAGCAGATTCCTCCCTCAACATGAGATACTTGCTGCTGTTGCATCGAAGATTAAACTCGATGAATCGCTTACGCTAACCGGGGTGGTCGGTGTTTGCCTCACCGGAGGTTACGAGATTAGACCAGGACTGAAAGCTGAAGACGAGCTTCCCGAGATTCTTGAAGCGCTTGAAATTGACTGATGCGCGATCCTTTTGAACACCTGATCACGGTACAGCCATCCGACATTGACGAACTCGGGCACGTCAACAATGTGGTTTATGTGCGTTGGATTCAGGATGTTGCTGCTGCGCATTGGGATGTCGTTGCAATACCCGCAATGAAGGAGAATTATCGCTGGGTAGTGCTTCGCCACGAAATTGACTACCGCAATGCGGCATTTGTCAACGAAAAAGTCCGAGGAACAACATGGGTCGGTGAACATCACGGCGCCCGTTTTGAACGGTTTGTAAAACTTGTTTCCGCAGATGATAATCGCGTGCTGGCGGAAGCCCGGACCATGTGGTGTATGATCGATGCGAAGACAGGTCGCCCGGTTAGAATTACTGAGGAGGTTTTGGCAGTGTTATAGCGCATTCTGCTTGGTTCCATTCACAACAATTCTCTTTTGATTTGTTCTTGAATTAGCTACCTTTTTTCAAATCTTACCAATGAAAAAAATTCTGTTTACAATTTTGATTTGTTGTGCGGCGTGGTCGCTGATGGCACAACAGGATGGAATGATCGCCCTCGCGTTGAAGGCGGCACCAGAAGAACTTCGCGACGGCGCAACGGTGTACCGGATAAAGAATAAGCATGAGCTCGTCGTAATCCGCCAGGGCAACAACGACCTTGTTTGCCTCGCTGATGACCCGGAACAAAAAGGTCTCAGCGTGTCGTGCTACCACAAAGACCTCGAGCCGTTTATGACACGTGGCCGCGTGCTGCGTGCAGAGGGAAAATCTTTTCAGGAGGTATTTGACATTCGTGAAAAAGAAGTAAAAGAGGGTAAGCTAAAAATGCCGAAACAACCCGCATCACTTTATGCGTACACGGCTAACGACGGGGATTTTGATCCGAAAACCGGCGATGTAAAAAAGGGCTACCTCCGTTACGTGATTTACATTCCATACGCAACTGCTGAAACAACCGGATTGCCGTTAACACCAAGTGCGCCGGGTATGCCGTGGATTATGGATCCGGGGACGCATCGGGCACATATCATGATCAATCCTCCGCAGAACTAATCCACTATGCGACATATTTCACCCGTCCTGTTATGTATAGTTCTGGTGATATCTGCATATGCGCAGGAGAATTCCGGCCTCGTTGATTCGAGAACACGTACCGTGGTTATTCGTAATGTGAATGTCATTCCGATGGACCGCGAGGAGGTTCTACGCGATCAAACTGTCGTGATTGAGAAGGGAAAAATAACCGCCATAGGAAAACGTGTGAAGTATCCGTCCAATGCATTTTTAGTTGACGGATCGGGAAAGTATTTGATGCCAGGCCTGGCAGAAATGCACGGGCACGTCCCTCCCATTGACGATATCGAACCGATGAAAGACGTGCTTGCTTTGTTTGCGGTCAATGGTGTAACTACTGTTCGGGGAATGCTGGGGCATCCCAGGCACCTTGAGCTGCGGGACCAGCTGAATAAAGGCGATGTACTGGGACCGCATTTTTATACAACGGGTCCATCC
>JAEZDW010000161.1 GCA_023417955.1 Bacteroidota bacterium | reverse complement strand
CCCCAAGCCAGAAGAATGGTTTCCCATCGGCCGTCTGTAGATAACGACGGTTTTCCGATACGCGGAGTTGGCCGTTGGCATGTATCGAGGAGAATACGAATGCTACGAGCAAAGTCGTCAGGAATGTTGTCATCAGCTAATTATAGATTCTGACGAATATCCGACATTTCGGGATTTTTACCAGCCAGAACGTGGTGTGTGGATAAAAATGATCCATATGCCTAATGCGAGGTTCTGTTCAGGCATTCTTGTATCTTAGTAAAAACAACCAGTTCCACCATGTTCCGGCCGATTTTATTGTCGATGCTAATGCTCCTGACGCATGCATCATTCGCCCAAAAGGAAGTTCAAAAGAAATTTCAAACGATGTTGATTGAAGTGGAAAACGGTGGTGTCGTTACACTGCCGGAAGGTCACTTTCAACTGGAGGGCAGCCTCTCGATGGATGGCAAATCCGACGTGGTCATTCGTGGCGCGGGACGGGAGAAAACAATCCTGAGTTTCAAAGGACAGGTTACCGGCGCCGAAGGTTTGAAAATCTCCAATGGAAAAAATATTCACATGGAGAATTTTACTGTTCATGATGCAAAGGGCGATGGTATCAAGGTACAGATGGTGGATGGTGTTGTGTTTCGAAATGTGACAACGGGCTGGACAGGCGGCGCCGATGAAAAAAACGGCGGTTATGGAATCTATCCCGTACAGTGCTCGCAAGTGCTCATTGAAAATTGCATTGCGCATGGCGCGAGCGATGCGGGAATCTATGTCGGTCAATCGAAATACATCATCGTACGAAATTCGAAAGCGTACGAGAATGTGGCCGGTATTGAAATAGAAAATTCGCTTTACGCGGATGTATATGATAACGAGGCTTACAACAACACTGGCGGCGTGCTCATTTTCGATTTGCCGGATCTTGTTCAGAAGGAAGGCGGCTTTGTACGAGTATTCCGCAACGTGATTCGTGACAACAACCACGACAACTTTGCGCCGAAAGGAAACATAGTCGGGAAGGTACCGCCGGGTACAGGCCTGATGATACTGGCTACACGTAACGTCGAGGTTTTTGAAAACAAAATAGTAAACAATATTACGGCGGGTACTGCGATTATAAGCTATTATATGACGGAGAATCCCATCAATGATGCTTCATACAAGCCGTTTCCGCACAGCATTTATCTGCACGATAATTATTATGAACGGCCAAACGTACGCACAACAGGAAAAGGCAGAATGGGCAAGCTGTTCCGCTTAAAGCTTCGCTTTGGTAAGGATGTCCCACATATTATTTACGACGGCATAGAAGACGATTCGATGAAGGACAGGAAAATATGCTTGAGTAACAACACGAATGCTACCTTTGTGAATATTGATGCCGGGAACAAATTCCGGAATAAGTCCCGTGATACATCACCGCATAAATGCGAGCAGCCTCGAATTGAGCCTGTAGAGTTAACTGTGTCGATGAAATGAGAGTTCTCGCGGTATTGATCGTTATCTCGTTAGTTGTATCTGCCTTCGTTCATGAGCAGGTCATTATCGAACGCAAGGAGCGTTTGTCGGACTACGGATTCTTCAAGGGGAGAGTCTCTGACCTTATTCCTTCTGATGACGTCATTGCGTACGATGTGAACACACCACTCTTCAGTAATTATGCGGAAAAAATTCGGTTCGTGAAGTTTCCGGCGGGAACGCGTGCTGACTATCGCGACTCCGCAGTATTTGATTTTCCGGTCGGAACAATTCTAATCAAGAATTTTTATTACCCTGTTGACTTTAGAAAGCCGGATGGTCAACGGAAGATTATTGAAACCCGCTTATTAGTGCACCAACCCGCAGGTTGGGAGGCGTGGCCCTATGTCTGGAATGAAGAACAAACGGACGCAGTTTATGATCCTGCCGGCGACATAAAGAAGATTTCATATGTTGCGAAAAATGGCCGCAGGACCGAAGTGACCTATGCAATCCCAAACAAGAATCAATGTAAAGGCTGCCATGTCAGAAAAGAATCGCTTCAGCCGATTGGCGTTACCGCACGCCAGCTTAATCGCTCGTATAACTACGGAACGTCGAAAGAGAATCAGCTCGCTCATTGGATTTCAATGGGCGTTCTGTCCGGAGTACCCGAAGAGTCTGCTATTCCCGCATTGGCGGTATGGGACGATCCCGCAACGGGGTCGCTGGATGACAGGGCCCGTGCATACCTTGATGCGAATTGCGGGCATTGCCATTCACAGGACGGCCCGGCGTCAACATCAGGATTATTTCTTGATATTTTCGAGCAGCGTAAAATTCATTTAGGTGTTGGAAAGACGCCTGTTGCCGCCGGACGGGGTTCAGGAAAGTTGCGTTTTGATATTGTGCCTGGCAAGCCTGATCAAAGTATTCTCGTATTCAGGATGAAAACCAATGATCCAGCTATCGCCATGCCCGAGCTTGGTCGCGAGCAGGTACACACCGAAGGGGTCGCCCTCATCGAAGAATGGATTCGCAGCGGATCGTTTAATTGACAAGTGGTTTACAACCATTTATTGTGTCCGTATTTGCTATCGGGTCATCTGAAAGTCATGTTCCTTGATTATTTTTACGCCCGGAATTGAATAACTGCAACCTATAGCATCATGCGCCTGATCCATTCGTTTATACTGTTTGTAATTTACTTCATCATAACTTCATGTTCCGGCGACCACGGTCCGGCAGGTTCCAAATCTTCTGGAAAAGGTGAGCTCGTACTGGAGCGAATCGAAAATGTAAAACCGAGAAACGTTGTGTTCATTCTTTCTGATGATCATCGTTTTGACTTCATGGGTTTTACGGGCAAAGTACCGTGGCTACAGACGCCAAATATGGATCGCATGGCCAAAGAAGGGGCGTGGTTCCGAAACACATATGTAACAACGGCACTGTGCTCGCCAAGCAGGGCTTCGATTCTAACCGGGCTATATTCGCATACCCACACCGTTGTTGATAATAGCGCTCCCGATCCTGATTTCCTGATTTTCTTTCCGCAGTATCTTCAGAAAGCCGGTTATGAGACGAGCTTTTTTGGTAAGTGGCATATGGGACACGACACGGATGATCCCCGACCGGGATTTGATCACTGGGAAAGTTTCCGTGGCCAGGGAGTGTATTACAACCCAACGCTTAACATAAACGGTGACCGCATTGAATATAAAGATTCGACGTACATAACAGACCTGCTTACCGATCATGCCATTGATTGGATGAAAAAGCGGGACAAGGATAAACCGTTTTTTGTTTACCTCTCACACAAGGCCGTACACGCGGAGTTTCAACCTGCAAAGAGACATGCCGGAAAATATGCTAATGAAACACTTGAGTTGCCGCAGTCATTCCTGACGTCTGATGAACAAGTAAAGGGGAAACGCCGTGTTGGAAACTCTGCCGGAAAAGAAAGACCAGATAACAAACCGTGGGGTGGTGACGAATACTACGGCAAGAACCGCACACCTGACTGGCAGAGGATGCAACGGGAGAGCTGGCATGGTGTCGATTACATGTATCACGGTCAGATGAATTTTCGCGAGTTCTATCAGCGATATTGCGAGACATTGCTCGCGGTAGATGAGAGCATCGGCCGCGTACTGGAGTATCTTGAGGAGGAAGGGCTTGCCGAATCGACGCTTGTGATATACATGGGCGATAATGGATTTTCATTTGGCGAGCACGGGCTAATCGACAAGCGCCATTTCTACGAGGAGTCGGCGAAGGTACCATTTCTGATT
>JAEZDW010000153.1 GCA_023417955.1 Bacteroidota bacterium | reverse complement strand
ACTTTGGTTTGTTCCCGGAACCTGATTTGTCCCGACGATAAACATTCCGGGATGGTTCGCAAGCAGTTCGCCAACGGAATTGTGAGCTGTGTTCTCAAATTCCTCACGACGGATTACAGTGATACTCCGTGGCACATCGATAACGCGTTGTTCGGACCGCGTGGCCGTAATAACCAATTCATCGAGTTGACGAACAGAATCCTGCTGGGCATGTGTTTGATTTGGCGCCAGCGCCCAAAGGGACAGTAAAGTCAGTACCCACACTTTTTTCTCCTTTTTCATAGGTTACAGTTAAATTGAAAAGGAGTAAAAGGCAGAAATGAAATCAGGACTTTGCTTACGCAAAATGATTGCATCCATTGCTTTTTACCCGAAGCATTGAACATAAGTCTGTACGTGGCAGGTCTCCTGGCTTACGCCCTGTTGCCGGTCTTCCCATCCGATACGGACAGTGACAATCGAGATTCGGCAACGCTTTGCGGCGCTTACAGTAGCGGGAACTGCTCCGGAATCGCACCGGTATTCCCATTTAATCCACATCCCTCGAATCGGACGCAGAACCAAATACGGATGCAAGTATAAGAAAAGAACCGAAAAAACCTTCATGACAAAGGTCATAACACAGCAGTCTTTTGTCATTGGAACCGATGGCTTCGTTGGACCGATGAAATGAAGCTGTGGTCAACAGACAGGTATGAATATTTAATCTCACAAGCAAAAAGGAGATGTCATGTCAAGGGTATACGAACTGATCAAAAAAGCAGCCGTCATTTTGTTATTTGTTGTTTTGTTCATCTACGCGGTGATCAAGGCAAAAATACTGCTCTATCCGATCGTTCTAGCCGTGTTATTTGCTTTCCTCTTACTTCCCCTGGCGAATTATCTTGAACGGAAGGGCTTCACCCGTATCCTGACAAATTTCATTGTGATTTTCGCGGCTGCTGCGGTCATATCCGCACTGATGTACCTGCTGTATTCAGGTATCGGGAACCTCGTTAGTGAACTCCCCATGCTGAAGGAACAGGCATCGGCAAATGTTGAAGGTATGACGCAATCAATCTCTGACAGACTGGGCGTGTCCACAAGCGAATTCAGAGGATGGGTTAACAAAAGGATCAGCATGTTAGATGAAAACAACCTCTTCATCAATACCATCGTTCCGTCGACAACTTCGACAATTATGGCGATAGGAATTATGCCAGTTTACATTTTTCTAATGCTTTACTATCGCGACAAGATTTACATGTTTCTTATGATGCTGTTTCCACCAGAAAAACAAACAGGGGCGGCGAATGTTATTGAATCCATATCACAAGTGACGAAGCATTACATGCGCGGGGTCTTCGTTGTTGTGTTGGTCCTATGTGTGTTGAATTCCCTGGGGCTTATGATCGTGGGAATTCGTTTTGCATTGCTTATGGGACTGATTTCGGCGATATGCAACTTTATACCGTACTTTGGCACGCTGATCGGCGCGGCCTTTCCTCTGGGCATGGCGTTAATTGCAGGTGATTCGAATCAGGTTGTGGGCGTGATCATCCTTTTCATCATCATCCAGTTTACTGAAAACAACATACTCACTCCTAACATCACTGGTGGTGCCGTACAAATCAATCCAATGATTACCATCATTAGCATCGTCGCAGGCGGCATGGTGTGGGGAATACCTGGTATGTTCGTAGTCGTGCCGATAATGGGTATGCTTAAGATTATTCTCGAAAGTTATGAGCCTACGAAACCCCTGGCTTTCATGATCGGCACGCGAGGAACGGAAAAGCACTCAGTAACACTCGGGAAACTTAAGCGTTTCTTCACATTAAAGAGATACCGCGACATCTATCGCTAGTGCAATACAGGTTCCGTTGAGAGGACTGTTTTTTTGTGGTGTGGCGTCTGCTTTGCCCGGGCACATCGATTGCACCGGACTCCAGGGAGATTTCTTTACTTTTAAACCAATTATTACACGACAGGCAGATAGCTTTCAAAAGAATCACATTTTTGGCATCTTGCCCGACGTGTTATGACCAAACCGAACCAAGAGGAATTTGAGAAGCTGTTCAGGCTTCACCACAAACCCCTCCGAAATCTCGCTTTCAACCTTGTTCGGGATCGGGACATCGCAAATGATATCGTGCAGGAAGTTTTTCTAAAACTTTGGCAGAATCGTGAGAAGGTAGAATTCGGAGATCAGATCAAACACTACTTATTCAAGGCAACGTCGCATACCGCGCTCAATCATCTGCGCACGTCAAAAAGAAACGTTTCCGCTGAAAGTGAACATCTCATGAATTTGCAGACACCTGGCGGAGATGAAATCTTACACTACGAGGAATTTGCTGTAAAGGTGCGGGAAGCTATTGACAGATTGCCGCCGCGTTGTAAGATGATCTACCTCCTCAGCCGACACGAAGGGTTAAAATACCAGCAAATTGCAGACACCCTCGATATTTCATTGAAGACTGTCGAAAACCAGATGGGGATTGCCCTCGAAAAATTGCGGGAGGAACTGAAGCCATGGCTTCCTCCCCCTGCAGTCGTAATAATGGTTCTGGCTGGCTTATTGGGGCTTTTTTTATGAAATTTTAGTGAAGGAACTTTGGGGGTAACCCCACATCAAAGTGCTATAGGACTGGTAAAAGGTGCTTAAAATGGCGATTCCGCACGAACAATATGCGCAAATTATCCGGTTTCTGACCGGCAATCTGGATGACTCCGAACTGAGGTCTTTTCAGGCGTGGCGTGACGCCGACCCTACCAATGAAACGGTATTTCGTGAAATTGAGCGCATCTGGCTGGATTCTGAGGTTCGTTTCCATGATGATACAGATGACACAGACCAACAGTGGGCATCGCTGAACAGACTCCTGGAAACACCTTCCAGGGAGGCGCGTTTGGTTAAATTTCCTCTACCCCTGGTACTCAAGGTTGCGGCTGCCATTCTGGTTGTTTTCCTTAGTATTATCTATTTTATTCCACGTGCTGCGAGTATCGAGACATTCACCATCGCCTCGCAAGGTGAAGCCCAAATGGTGTTGCTCCCTGACAGTTCAACAGTATGGTTGAACGCAAACAGCTCACTTTCATATACAGAAGATTTTGGCACGAAGGAACGCCATGTCATACTGGAAGGTGAAGCGTTTTTTGATGTGACTCGTAACGAGAACGTGCCATTCATCGTGGTCGCACAAGGTGCGATCGTGAAAGTTCTCGGCACTTCGTTCAATGTAAAAAATGAAAACGGCGCTGTCGCTCTTGTTGTTGAAGAAGGAAAGGTGCGCTTTACGCCAGCGGACAGTCTTCAACACGCGGGGGTAACTGTGGTGGCTGATGAGCAGGCAATAATAAAGTCAGATGGCGCGGTGCAGAAAGGAAAAATCAGCAGCAAGGCGTACAAGACATGGCGAACGTCTGAGGTCGACACCAACGAAAATCATTCATTCGAAAAGGAAGCAAAGGATCCCGCCGCGTTTATACGGGCTGATTTCTCCTGGAAGAAGAATACCATTAATCAATCCGTTATCGAGGGATCCATTGCAAGCGACGCCGATCATGCAATGTATAAAAATATAGTTCTCCTAATAAGGCAGACTACAGCAAAATCCAAAGTTGTAGAGACGCGCATGACTATCCAGGGCCCGCTTTCTCCCGGGAAGAAAATCAGTTTTGAGAAACGCCTGGGCGACATACTTCGCGGAACCCGTAAGATGGAAGTTGTCGTCGAATCCGCGGAAGCACAGCCCGGCAACAAGTAACCTAACCGGAGACGGAGCCTCGCTTCGGTATCGCAGCGACGGACTTCAATCCGTCCGTACTCAATGCGTAAGCCCCATCCATGCAGCTACACGCCCGTAGCATCCGCTAACCCTAAAAAACCAGCCTGAACCCGCAGGTGTCACCTCGTTTTCTGTCCGATCGCTTCCAAAGGAGGCGTGGCCACCTCCTTAACAACGAAAGAGGCTGCCCCTTGCGAAACAGCCTCTTCCTTGTATTCTCTGTTTTTCTTTACGACTCGCTGTCGTGACCAAGTTGTTTAACAAGCTTGTTATAAATTCCCAACAGCAGAAAAGGCGCCGCCCATTGACCAACAAATAACGCCACGTCGTCGCGACGCATCAACTTCAAAGCAAGCGATGCACCCATTGAACCGAGCGATGCCCAAAGAAATACATCAGAAGGAAGCTTCGCTGTTTGCTCTTCTATCTTGCTTGCTACTTTTCCCTCACGACGAGTAGGATTATAGTTTTGCGCTTCTGCAGCGATTGTTTTCAAGTCTGTTGCCATAATCAAATATTTTTAGTTGTAATAATAAGTTCTGATGACAAAGCTTCATCAGCAATTGTAGAACAGGGATGTAAAAATGTAATGCCCTGAAAAATCGCACGGCGCGTTAGCGGGCCGCGAAAACAAGATCAGACCACACTTCAAGCTTTGCCATCGTGTTGAAATAATCCTCAAGCATAATAAACATCTCCGCGAGATTTTCATCCGTCTTGCTTGCAAGCTGCTTAAAGAAACGCTGGGCGACGCCGATTTCATTATACTGCTGTTGCAAAAACTCGGTCCCCATTTTTCTGCATTGCGCGGGAGTGAGTTCCAGGGGATCCTCGACGTATAATTCAAACCAGACAAACTGATGTCCCACTACCCGACTATACTCAAACTCGAAATCATCGAATACCATCTTAAGTTCATCAATAAACTCCCGTGATGGATTTAACAATGCAACCATCCGTTCGAATTTAAGTTGTTCATCGTTGATAAATCGCTTGTCCCAAACAAGCTGCTCACCAAAATCAAGTTCACAGGATTTGGATTTCTGCATGAGTTCGGTCAGCGCCTCTGATTGAAGAAATTTCAACGCGACTGTTCCATTTATCGCGGAATTGATTTTTTCAAAGAAGTCTTTTCTTACCCTGACGCTTCGATAGCGATTATTGAATGCCTGGTGAACTACTGAATTGGGATTATCAGCCTCTCCCGACAGATTTGCAGGGGCAACGGCCGACGTGGATTGCAATTGCTGCTCATACTGTTCGTACAAGGGCCAGAATATTGCCTCCTCCGATTCTTTGAGAGCAAGCAGAGAACGCAGGACATTCTTTTGTTCGGATTTTTCGTCTTTCGCAATGTGAAGCAGACTTGCCTGTTGAGAGACTGCTGGCAGCGATACCACAAGCGCAGCAATAAAGAATGAAGAACGGAGAGGTAACATAACATAGGGTTTGCGCGGGTAAACCCAATCTTGATGCCCACACTAACCCTTATTTTTCCGGTATTCAAACAACAGGGGGAAAACCTCCTCCGTATGACGGAAGCAGGTTGAAAAAAGAAACGTAGATAGTGGTTCGCGTTAGTTTGTGCCGGGCGAGGACATATCTTCCAGTACTTGATCTACAAGCTGGGGCAGGATATCCAGGCGGAGCGAAATCTTCTTACACAGCTCGAGTTCCCGAGCATTTATTTCCCCATCGATGGTCATCAGAGAGACCAGATCCTGAATTTGCTCAACTTTGTCCTCGTAGCGTCTCGGCGGAACAAATGAAACCGCGTCCGGATTTTTGCGGATGACTTCAATCTCCTCTTCGGTGATTTCCATTAGCCGCGCAATTGACTTTACCATCTCCCATTCACCTTCATCAAGATGACCATCGGCCATAGCCACGCAAATAAGGTTCTTCAGATGGCTTCTGCGAATGCCATTCGTATCCGATTTGAAAATTTTGAGTAAGTCCATTATGAGAATTTCGATGCGTAAATTTCGGCAATTGACAACGGATAAAAATGACTTTTTTCCTGAATTGATTACAAGAGTTGAATAGCGGTCAGCTAAGCAGAAATAAGGTACAGATAATCGTAGTCCACGTTACGGCTTCGATAATCCATTCAGCGTTATTTTTTCCGGCAGAATCCATGACATCTTTTCATAGAATCCCGGAAGATTTAGTGCCAGCGATCGCGAAATAGGGGGCTGATGACTTTTGAAGCTAACCACGGCACATACGTTAGTCATTCGGGTAAAGATTTGGACGAATCAGTTTCTGGAAAGCGAGTCAATCCTGGCTTTCATCCGTTCGTCCGACATGCGTGCAAAATTCTTGCGGATGTTCTTCCTGATGTGTTTTGGAAGGTATTTCTTACTTCCCGGTTCAGGGCAGTCCCATTCTTCAACAGTTACGTTGCTTACATAACGGCTGTCGCTCGGCTTTGTACCCGCTTTCGCCTCCGGCGCCCGCGTTTCCGACGTATTCATTAGGGCGTACGACTTCATGCGCTTGGGAACCTTCTTCGAAGTTTTGGCACCGGGTTTCGGACATGGAATCCGACCCGTCTGGCAGCCTGTACCGAGTAGGGCTGCCACCAAAAGAACCAGTAATACTCGCATAAGGGTGATTTAAACAGTCGTCTTTAAAATGTGATACCGCCCGATAATAAAACGACACTTCACATTCTTTATTTCCTGCCCCCGAAAAAGAGGCATTGATCTTTTAGGTCGGATACAACCGAAAGGAAGTTAACATGAAAACAACACTTACACTAATTCTCGCCCTCTTATTCACATCCTGCAACGATTCCCGAAGAGAAGGCGCAATTACGGACGGCGATAGCACCAACATATCCCCGAATCAGCAAATTAGTCCGGAAGAGAGCGCGAAGAAAGACTCAACGTCGCGTGATTTGCTCGACCGGGATACTACCCGCGAGGCACACCCCTGAGGTGAATTCCAGCGAAAATGCCATTTTTTTCTTAGATTGCTGGCCGTTCATCCGTTATGGCAGAAGCAATCACCTGCGTAAACTGTGGCTCTCCGGTCTCGACTCCTTACTGCGGAGCCTGCGGACAGAAGAATCCACCCAAGAAACTCAACTTTCTAACCCTGTACACAGACTTTCAAAGCCGGGTTTTCGGATTTGATGGCTTGTTTCCCCGGACATTACGCGACCTGACAGTCGCACCCGGAAATGTTGCCAAAATATTTGTCCAGGGAAATCGCGTCCGTTATGTAGGACCTGTCGGGTATTTCTTCTTCACACTCACACTCTTCCTGCTCCTAACTCAATTTCTCGAAGTTGACGTCTACGAATTTTCAAATGAATCATCACCT
>JAEZDW010000134.1 GCA_023417955.1 Bacteroidota bacterium | reverse complement strand
TTCAGCGTTGATGGTTTGAAATCTTCTTTAATCGCTTGATTTGACTGTGCAAAACTAAGCGTGCCTGCTGTGAACAACAGAAAGGTAAGAAACCAGGTTTTCATAATTTAAAGGGTAAAGTCTTTTTTAATTCGGTTAAGGTTGAAAAATCTTTTGAAGGATTGTGGAGAGATAAAGTTTACAGTTCATCCATGTATGTCCGCCATCAGAGATAAACGTTTCATATTTGATGCCTTTGTTATCAAGCACCTGCTTATATTCTTCAATGACGTTATACAAGAAGTCTTCTTTTCCGACGCCTATCCAGAACAGCTTCAGGCGTTTATTTGTGAGTTGTGGATCTGCAAATGCAACCGAATTGTTTCGGTCAAACTCTTCTTTCAACATTCCCGGAGCGAAACCACATACCCATGCGGTAAAGTCAGGATTATTTAATCCAAGATAGAGCGTTTCGCCACCGCCTCCCGAGAAACCGGCGATAGCGCGGTTGTCCTTGTCGGCTTTTACACGATAATTCTTCTCAACAAAAGGCACGAGATTGTTCAAAAAGTCCTTCTTAAACTCCTGCAGGTTATCCCAATTGCGAAGACTGCCCGAAGACTTACTGATCACAGGCCATGCCCGACCATAGGGCATCACAATGATCATGGGCTTTGCCTTTCCCTGCGCGATCAGGTTATCGAGAATAACGTTTGCCCGCCCCACCTTCGTCCAGGTCTCTTCTGTATCTGTCGTGCCATGAAGGAGGTACAGAACAGGATATTTTGTCTTCGTATCTTTCTCGTAACCCGGCGGCGTATAGATCACCACAGGACGGGTGCCAAGCTCAGGTGAATTGTAGTAGCGATAGGAAACTGTGCCATGCGGAACATTCTGAAGCGTGTGCACAAGTGGCGTGTCGCCGGTAATTTCGACAAGGCTGCTTTGAAATCCTTCGTTGGGAAATATAGCTGAGTTACGTGGATCCGCAACAGACACGCCATCAACGATGAAGTTGTAAGGATAGATATCAGGCTTTGCGGGGCCCACTGTCACTGACCACACACCGGATGTATCCTTCTCCATTGCAACGGGTGATCTGAGTATCTGCGTACTGAGTTTAACATCCTTTGCATCTTTAGAATAGAAACGAAACACAACTGTGTTGTCGGGATTAACCTGTGGCGAAACGACTACCGGTCTGTAGCCGGGTTGTGCCTGGATGTTTTGATTAATGACGAGCACTGCACATAAAATAAGCAGTGTACTCCAATGTAATTGGCGCGACATGGTTGATTGAGTTGAGTGAATACAATGATTAAGTGATCAGCAAGAAAACATTTCCAACCCCACCACCTTTTAAATGATCACAATAATTGTTAAAAGTACACTTGCAATTCTAAACGAGAAAATCCCGGGTCGATTTTTCGTCTAATAATCTGGCCGATATGTCGTGCAAATAAAAAGGGACGTCGAATAACCGACGTCCCTGGATGGGCTGCCTTCGAAGATAGGATAGTTACAGATAGAAATCGCCTGCTGCTTCAGGTTGATACGTTACTTTCAGCACCTCAAACGTCCCCATCCCGGTGGGTACTCGCCACGTAACGATATCTTTTTCCTTTCGCCCAAGCAAGGCCAGCCCTATTTCTGAGAAAACAGAAATTTTTCGTTTTTTGGGTTCAGCATCCTGCGGATACGTAATTGTAAGCTCTGCCTCAATACCATTGTTGACGTCGCGCAGTTTAACACGCGAATTCATTGTGATAACGTTTTCTTTTATTTCCTGCTGAGGCAATTGTCTTGCCGCGCGCAGGTTCTCAATCAAACGTTGTGTTACATGAGGCATCTTCGCTTTTAGCGAAGCGAATTCAACCAGGCCCATCAGCCTTTGGTAATCATTAACTGTGATTGTCATTGTTTTAAGTTTTACTTCTTGTCTATTCTAAATTTTCAGCATCTTTTAAAATGATCCTGTTGTTATTTTCCGATATAAACCGTTCCCTGATCCAGGAGGATGTTCTGAGAGCGTATAAACACACGATCACTAAGGCAACCAGAGCGGGAAACAGTAATCCATGCTCGTCCATCTTGTGATCTTTTATTAAAATCACCAGGAGAACGATCAAGAGGGTCCGAACCATTTCGATAACCCTTTCACCTGACTTGATCCACATTCTTATCATATTTCCCTCTTCGTTCAATTAATACTCGCATGCGATCGCAGCCAATGTTTGAGGGCATCGCGTTCGCCGTTGTTCAGATACCTAATCGCCTTTCTGTATTCTTTCATAAACAACCTCCTGTCGAAGGCTATCTTGGTAAGAATCACTTTAGAATATTCAAGCATACTTAGCTTAAACCTTCTCTCACGCATAAGATTAATGATTTACAGATGAAAAAATTCGAAGCTGTGGCATTCCACAGTCCTCAGTTTTTGCTCAAGAAATGGTAAAAGTGAATGGGCCGTCCGTGAAAAGGTGGACGGTTATGAGTGAAAGACCAACGGCAACGAATATTGCTTGCCGGGTTTAATAGCCAATACGAGCCCGCTCCTGCACGAAAGTGTGCGCAGGACAAGTTCTTCACCTGTTTTGCTCAAGAAATTGGACGTAATCATACTGTGTATATCGGCAATATAACCAATTAACGCCATTAAGGGAAGATTTGTTCGCGTTCTAATGCTTTTATAATCCCCCTGCTCACCAGATCGAGTGGAACCCCGAAAACGCCGACGATACGGCCGCATTTGTCTAAAACCTGCGTCCATCATAGATCAATCAAACAGCATGGTCTAAATTAGCATTGTTACTTACAAAACCAATTACCCTTAACATGTACTCATTTAAAGACCTGACCAAAACTGCCACCCTGGTTCTGGCAATGGCCGTTGCCACAGTCGCGACGGCGCAAGACGGAACGATGTATCCGCTCGAAGCTCCTCCTGAACCAAATGCAATCCCGCTAAATACCGGCGGAGTCGAAAATCAACCTGCTTCTGAATCATGGTTTCGCCAATGGGGTGATCCGATGGCTCGAAACATCACCAAGGCCACATTAACACCGTTTCTGCCGAAACCTGGAAAAGCGAATGGCGCTGCCGTTATCGTTGCTCCCGGAGGCGGTTTCAGGTGGCTATCTATGGGCAACGAAGGCTGGGAAGTTGCACAAGCTTTGGCAGATCGTGGTATTGCCGCATTTGTTTTAAAGTATCGACTGTTTCCAACTCCCGCATCACTTGATGATTTCAAGGAGACCATGAATCAAACATTTGCAGCGGCAGGAGCGCCCCCGGCAGGTGGATCCGGAAATGCAACACCTCCGCCCCGCCCGCGGTTCGATCTTTCCAATCAGCTGGAGGACGCCGAGGCTGCATACAACATGATCCTTAAGCGTGCGAAAGAATGGGGCGTTGATACGGCTCGTTTGGGCATGATCGGCTTTTCTGCCGGAGCAGGCCTTACCATGCACTGTACGCTCAACTCTAAGGTGATGGATCTCGATTTCATTGGCCCTATCTACGGTGGTATGGGCCCGGTTGAAGTGCCAAAGAATGCGCCGCCAATGTTCAACGTGATCGCTACGGACGATTTCCTGTTCCGCGGTCAGTTCGGTGTCATTGACTCCTGGTTCAAAGCAGGAATACCTGTTGAATTTCACCTCTATCAAAATGGTGGTCACGGCTTCGGACTCGGAAACCCGGACCGCACCAGCAATAAATGGTTCGACGCCTTCATCCATTGGCTGGATGTGAATAAATTTTTGGAAGCCAAAAAAGCGAAATAACCAGGTTTGGATTCTTTTAACTACCAACGGAGCATCTGCCAGATGCTCCGTTTTTGTTTATAGTGAACATGATGTCACGCCCAGCTTCAGGCTCTTCCCGAAACGGAATCCATAAAATCTCTTACTAGCATCAAAACTTCTCCGAAGTTCGTTTGTAAAGCTTTGTGTCCGCCATCAAGGACATGAACGCGTGCGTCGGGTAAGTCCCGCCTGAAACAACTTGCCTCTTCTACATCAAAGAAAGCGTCAAACTTACCCCAGATTATCAAAGCCTGCGGCTTGCTGCTTCGAAAGTATTGCTGGAAAGCCGGATACATTTCAAGATTTGATTTAAAGGTACAATTCAACTGAAATTGCATATCAACGTTTCCCGGCCTGCTCATCCGATCCCAGTCGAGTATCCACCATTCGGGACTCAACGTGTTCATCAGCTCATTCGGCAAACCTGAAGTATATTGGGCTTTAACGCCTTCTTCACTGAGGAACGCCGCTACCTTCTCCTTCTTATGCGGAGTAGGAT
>JAEZDW010000069.1 GCA_023417955.1 Bacteroidota bacterium | reverse complement strand
TACGTCTGACGAAAAATACTCAAGGTGAATGGCAGGGACAACGCGACATCATCCTTGGAAAGAACATTCCAGGATATTAATACCTATTGCTGCACCCGTTAATTTGCTAGCGCGAAATTCTTCCCTGTACTCCGTCGTCGAGGGTCTTGCCGGCTATTGCGCCTGCAGCCATCTTAATGAGCTGAATCATTTTGTTATTTTTCGTATCCCAATAGTAAGCGTCAGCTACATTAACCCGCAGAATACTGATTGACGGATCGTCTTTCCCTTCGGTGAACCAGGTTTTTGCGATTGGCGACCACAATTCTTCAAGCTTCTTACGGTCCTTGATCTCCTCCGCGTATCCGAAAACCGACAAGTATTCCGAGCTGCCCGTGTTGGCGTACAACAACTGGACTTCGGGGTCGTGTTCGATTTCTGAATTTTTCTCGCTGTCATTGCGGCTCAGGAACCAGAAATTTCCGTCGTCATCGACCTCCTGAGTAGCCATTGGTCTGCTGCTGACCGGCTTCCTGCCAAGTGCGGTTACGAAGTGACAAATCCGTGCTCCTGTTGCGATTTCCCGCATCTTTTCTATGCCCTCCTGACGGGTAAGGTTCTTGGTATCTCCCATATCTGAAATGTTTACGTTGTCTACCCGTGCTTTCTAAAATCTCATTCCCCGCGTCCATTGACTTTAGAGACCGGAAACGTAAAAGCGAAAAATTTACGATCTTACATGCAACGGCCGGGCGGCCAAATACGTCACTTTTAAAAAAGCTCTTGCATGCTCCTCAACTACTTTCGCGTCGCGTTTCGAATAATGATACGCCAGAAGGTCTATGCCTTCATTAACATTATCGGCTTGTCAGTCGGGATTGCAGCCAGCCTGTTGATTCTGCTATACATCGCCGACGAACTCAGCTTCGACAAATTCCAAAAGGACGTACACCGAACATACCGGATTGGATTCTCAGGCCGCCTCCAGGGAAGCGAAATGCAGTCGGCGATCACCTCCCCCGCTCTTGCAGAAGCTATGCAACGGGAGATTCCCGAAGTAGAAGAAGTAATCCGCTTTGGATTATGGCGAACGATGCCGATGAGCTTTGAGGACAAACACTTTACTGAGAATCATTTTCTCGTTGCCGACTCAAACTTTTTTAATTTTTTCAGTTTCCCATTGGTTCAGGGGGATCCAAACACTGTCCTGACCGGGACTAACAAAATCGTGATCACTGAATCCGTGGCCAGGAAGTTTTTCGGTGATGAAAATCCCGTTGGAAAGACCTTACTACGGGGCTCTAACAATATCGCATGCGAGGTTACCGGCGTGGCTGCCAACCCGCCAATAAATTCACATATCACATTTGACGTCGTGCTCTCCGGCGAATCCTGGCCTGACTACGGATCGACGCAATGGACCAATAATAGTGTCTATACATATTTTAAGGCTGTTGAAGGCTCCAATGTCGAAAACGTAAAGTCTAAGCTCGACGACATGATCGAACGGTACATGGGAAGTGAACTTGAGAAGTTCATCGGAATGACATTTCAGGAATTCCGACAACAGGGAAACGAGCTTGGTATGTTTTTGCAGCCGATTACGGACATACATCTCAAGTCTGATTTGTCGGATGAAATCCTGCCAAATGGAAACATTAAGTATTTATATGTCTTCGGGGCAATTGCGACGTTTATAATCCTGATCGCGTGCATCAACTTCATGAATCTTGCGACAGCCCGGTCGGCGAATCGCGCAAAAGAAGTTGGCGTACGCAAAACCGCAGGGGCGATGCGAAGAAGGCTGATTATTCAGTTCCTGTCGGAATCGATCCTTTACAGCGTCTTTTCGACGGTGTGTGCGGTAATAATCATCCTTATATGCCTGGAGCCGTTCAATATCCTTTCTGGAAAATCGCTTACTACGCAGGCATTGTTCACACCAACATCAATCGGGCTTCTTGTGGTGTTCGCGTTAATCATCGGATTACTCGCGGGCAGTTATCCGGCATTCTACCTCACTGCATTCAAGCCGACGGACGTACTCAAAGGGAAAATCCGCGCTGGTTTTCGCAATTCGGGACTGCGGAATGCACTGGTCGTTTTTCAATTCATGATTTCGATTGCGTTGATCTTCGGCAGCATTGTTGTTTATCAGCAGCTTAAATACATGCAGGAGAAGAATCTGGGGTTTGACAAAGAGAATGTTGTAAGCTTATTGCACACACTTTCTCTGGGCAATAACGCGAGGGCTTTCAAGAGCGAACTTGCAACCCATCCCGAATTTATTGCATCAAGTTATGCGAATCGCCTTCCGCCGAATATTGACTGGACGAGTGCGTTCAGAAAAGGAGGATCAGAACAGGATTTTCTGCTCGCAGTTTACCGCGTAGACCATGATCATCTTGAAACTATGGGCTTCTCGATGGCACAGGGTCGGTTTTATTCCAAAGAATTTCCATCAGATACGCTGGCGATAATCCTGAATGAAAGTGCTTTCAATGCTATGGGCTTCAGTAACCTCGAAGAAGCTGAAGTAATCTCATACAATTATGAACAACCGACAACCCTTAAGGTAATCGGTGTCGTTCGCGATTTCAATTTTGAAAGTCTGCGTTCCACAGTGCGACCTATGGCGATTTTACTGGGTGAAGAACCGAATTACGAAATGGCGATCCGTCTATCGCCAGGCAACACGCAAAACCAAATCCAGTTGCTCGAAGATATCTGGAAAAAGTACTCACCGGGCTCCGCGTTCCAGTATTCATTCCTTGACCAAAACTTTGACAGTCTGTTTCGTTCGGAGCAACGTCTCAGCGTTATTGTTGTTGTGTTTACCGGACTCGCAATCGGCATCGCGTGTCTTGGTCTCTTCGGACTCGCCGCCTTTACGGCAGAACAGCGTGCGCGCGAGATCAGCATCAGGAAAGTAATGGGGGCAACGGTGACACAGGTGATCGTACTGTTGTCAAAAGATTTCTCTATGCTAATTGTAATTGCTTTTGCTATAGCTATGCCTCTGGGCTGGTATTTTGCTGAAGCCTGGCTTCAGGAATTCGCAAACAGAATTGATATTAGCATC
This sequence comes from Bacteroidota bacterium, assembly GCA_023417955.1. Taxonomy (GTDB): domain Bacteria; phylum Bacteroidota; class Bacteroidia; order Cytophagales; family Cyclobacteriaceae; genus Ohtaekwangia. Next base: position 6,031 of record JAEZDW010000069.1, on the reverse strand, counting down.
TGGATGGTCGCTATTTCAGGTATTATCAGCCTTGTAGTAGCTGCTCTGACAATCAGCTATCAGGCGTTGACCGCAGCAAAAGAAAATCCTGTCAAGGCAATGCGGGGAGATTAAAATTTCTTCTGTAGATCAGTCAGGATTTCGCTTTCCGGAGCGATAAATCATGAAGCCGGGCAAAGACGCCTTTATACATTCGGCGTTCGTTGCTCTTCATCGTATCAAACTCGTCAAACAGCTCCCTGAGTTTCAGGTCAAGGTCCTCGGTGCGCTCCGTCTTTTCCAGAAAGCGACAATACTCAAGCCGGTGAACATAATTCGTGAACGTGCGATCCATACTCGTAAACACGCGATCTGCTTCATCTGTTTGCCCGGTGTGAAATAGCGACCACGCGTATGCTATGCGTTCCTCCGCCTGTTGAAATGATTTATCATCAGCTAGCAGATTGCCATACGACACTGCAGAAGTGTAATCGTCCTTCAGGTAATATGCCCGTAGTAGCTTCATACGAACCACCGGGTCGTCAGCCATGAACCCTGTCAATGTCTGCAGATACAACCCAACCGCGTCATCGATTCGTTTGACATCCACGTAGGCATCCGCCAACTGAATCCGGGTTGCTGCTGTATCGGAATGGCGTAATTGTTTCTCGAGTTGTTCGATTTTGTAGTTGCTGTTCACGACAACCTTGACGCCTTCGGCAACACGCTCGAGATTGGAACGATTTCCATAATGATGAAAAATATAAAGGATGCAGCCTATTACAGGAAACAGCAAGATGAACCAATACCAGCGCTGTTCAGCGCGCTTTTGATATGCGTGATAGAGACACAACGCCTGGAGTATCAGAATAGGGGTATAAAAACCTAACATAGAAGCAACCGCTAACGGCTATCTTTCAAAGATACTAATTAGCCGGACATGGCCACAAACCTGATTGCACTTACTTGGGCGCTAGTGTGGCAGCGAGATCCGGTGCCTTGCGGGTACGCGTAACGCGCTTTTCAATAATGGTTTCTCCTATTTTCAGCAGAAGAACGATGAGAAGCTTGATCAGGATTCCGAATCCGGGGCTATCGCCAAACGCATTGATAAACGGTTCAAGAAAGAATTCTTCGAGAACAAACAGCACAATTGCGATGGAGTAAATAATGGCATATGCACTCCGCGAAGCCTGCACGCGCATGAGTTCCATGAGCGTCTTGTGAAGAGCGACGTTGTTGTCATTCAATTCGCGGTTTATACGCTGAAGCCGGCGCTCGAGGCGCCCACTTATCCAGGTGAGGAAGCGCGTTTGTTCAAGGAGATTCTTATACTTTTTTGTCAGATCCTGAAGTCCGTCACGCGCCTCTTCCCTACTGAGATCATTTTTAAGTATGGCAGTATATTTGTCGAGCACATCATGCTCACTCTTGAAAAGTTTTGCTTCGCGTGACATTTTGCCCATAGGTAGTCCGTTTGAATTGAATTAAATATAATCCAATTGCCGGACTGAGGCATTGCAATGTAAGATACACGTTGTTTAACGAGCTAAATGAGGGGATATCAGTCGAGAACGTGGCGTTTCTCAAAATCTTCGTGCCCCTCTTCCTCCGCAATCAGCGCCGCAACATGTTCCTTTTCAAAATACCGACTGACGAACATACGAATAGGAACGAGAGCTGCAATCAGGAGTGGAAACAGAATTCCTATGCTCGATGACTTGAGAACCCATAGGGCAACAAAACAAATAAACTGTATAATGGTAAACGTATGAATCACCCGGTGTGGTACGAGGCGTGTATAGTGTGTATTCGGATAGAGTTTTGGATCAGTAACCCAAAGCATGATACGATCGAAAAATTGATTCCCGGAAAGCGAATTGATACCCATGTACAGAAACAATCCAAAAAGCACCGCCATGGGCACGTATTCAACATAGCCGAGCAGAAAGATCGAGGCGGCAATCATCACGTGTATGATAAGTCCCGAGATTCGGTTCTCCCGCACCCACCCGATTACTTCCTTCTTAACCCCGCCGACATCAATGATCTTCATTTCTGCAAGGCTCTTCACATGGTTGAGTGAATGCACAGTCGCAGCAACAATCCATGGCAAAGCAAAAAGACTTCCAACAACTACAATGATCCCGACGATGGCGAGGTCAAGGTGGTAACCATTACCCTTTCTCAATTTGTTGTCGGGGCTGTTAACAAGGCGTGTGGTGATATTTTGATCAAGGAACAAAAGAATTGTGGCAAGGATTGCGGGGCCAATAGAAGCGAAAATCACCCAAACCGGAACTTCAAAGAGGTTTACAAGCCAGGGCCTGCCCGTTGTTGTTGATATCTTATCAGGTACGGCAGGTGTTTCAAGGTTAACACCAGGAAACTGAGCCGCGAGAACTGTCATGATGATGATAGCGATTGCCGGGCCGAAGTCGCTCAGAAAGTCGCGAAAGCCCTTGCGCAGATAAGGTGTGGCCGTAGCACGCTTGAGATTTCTTGCTACGACAAACGTACCCAGTGCCAGGATGAGTGATAGAAAAGCTGCATCCAGTCCATTGCCATTCGAGCCAAATGATGCTCTGACACTATTAACTGCCTCCACGATGAATATTACAGAGATAAGCGCCGCAAAAATTTCGTCTGTGAACCTTGTAAAGAAACGCATAAGCGCACTGGCGTCGGTGAAGGCACAAATCAGTAACAGTACACCCGACCAGATACCGACCCACGCGTATGTGGCGAGAAAAGAAATTTCAAGCTGGTTGCACGCCTGAAAAAGCATTCCGGTAAAGATCACTATAGGTCCCGTGCCACCGAGAATCGTCAGAGGCTGACCAGCAAACAGGGCAAAGAATATCCCTCCGATGGCAGTGACTACCAACATTTCCATGATTCCGATCTGATTGCCAGTGTACAATCCGGAAAGAGCCCCAAATGCAATCGCGTTGGCGATGGCAGCGAAATAAAGAAATAAGGTCGTGCCCGCTACTTTGGAATGGAGTCCGTCTTTAAAATCACTAAGGTAGTAGGGTATCTTACGCTTGATATCCTCAGTGATCCCACCGAACAGTCTGCCGGTATAATGTAAGCCGTCTCCATGATTCATTAGCCGCGAATTGGTTAGTTTCCCATTACAAAAAGTCAGCAAGATAAAAAAGGAGCCGTATTCTGCAACAAAATCTGATCAGCGGTAGACCTAATCCCGCCTGGTGATTCTCATCAGCACGCGATCAGGTCGGAGTGTAACGAGTGCCTTTACATGCGGTACCGACGCCGCCGGGGCGAACTCAAAGGTTTGCACGAAAGATTTAAGGAAGATTGCCATTTCTGCAAGAGCAAAACTATTCCCGATACATAAGCGCGGTCCGGCACCGAATGGAAGAAATACTTTTGACCGCTCCTTCCATTTTCCATCGACAAACCTTCCCGGATCAAATGAATCGGGATTTACCCAATGCGCCGGATCGCGATGAAGACCGTAATAAAAAAGGATTACGATTGTGTTCGCAGGATAGGTGTACGCTCCATAGCTGTCATCAGCAAGCGAGACGCGATCACTCACATAGGCCGGCGGATACAAGCGCATGCTCTCACTCAATACGCTGTTCACCACGTCATTCGTAACGGTGGACTGAATATCCAACGATGAAGTTGCTGCGCGCAATTTCGTTATCCATTCGGGATGTGTTCCCAAAAGATAAAGAGTCCATGACAACGCATTTGCAGTCGTCTCATGGCCTGCAATAATGAGGACCAGTATTTCGTCAATAAGCTGCTCTTCAGGCATGGGTTCACCGTTGTCCTCATATCGCGCATCAAGTAACATGTCAAGCAGGTCTCCATGTTTTTGAGTCGAATGCTTTCGCGTTAGAATAATTTCGCGAATGATGTCACGTGCTTCTTTTGATTTCTCAAGGTTCTTCTTCATCTCACCACTCAGACGATACCACCATCGCTTGTGTGGTTGCCGAATATCCCTGATAACAAAGTCCTGTGTCTCGGCAACAAATCGCCCCAGCTTCTCACGATGCGAATCAGCAATTTCAACATTGAAAAGTGCATTCATCACAATATCGAATGCCAGGCGGTTCATAAGCGGATAGACATCAACGGCACCTTTGGGAAAAGTCTCAAGAAAACGTCTGACGGTACAGTCAATGTTCGAATACAAGGCACCTATCCGTTCGTGATGAAAACCAGGTTGAATAAGGCGGCGTTGACGAAGCCAGAAATCTCCATTGGAGGTGAGCAGTCCGTACCCGATAAATCTTCCAAGTGAATCCGTCTGGATTTCAGACTTATTATAGTTGCGATGATTCTTTCTGAGGATATGGTCAATGAATCCGGGATCCCTGGTAACAATAAACTGTTTGGTGCCGAGATGAACTCTATACGTACCGTTATAGGCGCGCACGCTTTCCATCATTGATCCTATAGGATCAAGTATTTGCTTGTAGGTCCGGTAGATTGACCTGAAGAAATTGTACCCTTCCGGGAGCGTGTACTTCTTCGACATGACCCGAATGTCGTGATATTGTCCGATTCAATTTACGCGCGGACTATGGAATTCTGTGCTGTGGATAAATGAAAAAAAAATGGCGTGCGCAACAGGAACACCATCCGGAAACTCAAAAAAGCTGCGACTAGTTCACAGCAGGGTGTCGATGACTCACGTCCTTTTCCATCGTCAGGAAATAGTTTTCCGTTAACTGGAGGAGACCGATTTCGGAGATTTCAATCGTAAACCCTTTATTGAGTGGCTTGTCGTGACTGAGGGGCCTCAGCACACCGTATTTTTCCCGGGCAAGCACGAGGATGAAACGATATCCGTTTGTCTTCCAGCTCTCGAGAAAAGAAGTTCTGAACGCTATCATAAATGGGATTTAACTCCCAATATAGCCACACGTTCCTAACGAAGTAACCCGGATTTTTCCGGTTAAGTACCTTATTTGGGCAAAATTCACCACACTATCTATCGGTCATACCGGAAAATCTTGCCGCGCCTGATTGTTTCTCCGCCCCTTCTCACATTGAAATAATACAGTCCAGGCGTCGAAAATACCCTCTCATACGTATCATCCTGCCAGGGTCCTTCATGCAGTTGCTGCAGATTCTGACCCCATATGTAATACACACATTCGGCACAACCGGAAATGAGCAACGGATTCGTCAGCTCTTCCTCTTCAGATTGCTCCGCAGGCAATACGGTGACCGTCACATCATCACTACCTGATGCACCATCTGCATCGGTGACTGTGAGGCGAAAGGTATAAACACCTTGCAGTAGTCCTGAAATTTGAGCGACCGACTTATGAACATCCATCATCATTACCGGCACACCCGATACCTGCGTCCACTCAAAAGACAGTGCTGCATCCGCATCATCGATTGCACTTCCCACAAGGGTTATTGAATCTACAGGCAGGGTCACGAAAAGATTGGAACCCGCATCTGCTACTGGTGCCTGATTTCCTCCCTGCACCACAACAGTCACCTCGTCGGCTGACTTAGCACCCCGATCATCAGTTACCTCCAAACGAAAGACGTACGTACCAGCTTGTAAATCGGCTAAAGTTAACTTCGAACCTGTTCGACCTTTCCATGTCATTGTTCCACCTGAAACCTTCTGCCATGCCCAGCTTTTTATTTCGCCATCGGTATCATTCGCAGTACCCTGCAGCGTCACTGCGTTGTCGGGCAACTTCAGTGTGACATCGTCACCGGCCTCAACAACCGGAGGCTTGTTTACAACGACCTCCACGTCATCAGAGTGACTGGCGCCGTCATTATCGACAACAGTAAAACGAAACTGATAAACTCCAGCCTTAAGTTTCTTTAGGGTGAGTACATTGGTCGTATTTCCTGCAAGAGTCGCTGTGCCGCCGGCAACCTTCGTCCAGCTCACTGACGCAATAGTTCCGTCCGAATCCGAAGTTGTTCCGGTTAACACAACCGTGCTTTCCGGCAGATGAATCAGTTTGTCTTCTCCGGCATTGGCAACAGGTGGTTTATTTACCTTCACTTTTACGGTCGCCGAGTTAGAGGC
>JAEZDW010000465.1 GCA_023417955.1 Bacteroidota bacterium | reverse complement strand
TCAAAAAAGAGTCGGCCGAGGTTATTATTAGAATAAGCAATTTGAACGGAGTCTGCCTGGGCAGTCGAGATCTTGAGTGCGCGGTCATAGTACTCGTAAGCCTGAATGCGGTCTCCCTTATAGTTGTAGGCTACGCCAATGAAGTTGAGTGGTTCGGCAATGTCATGGCTGAGCTTAAGGTTCTCGCCCAGAACGTAGGCTTCGCTTGCGTATTCGATCGTACTGTCAGGGTAGGCCCACCGATACTCCCACGCCAGTTCCTTTAGCAATTCGAACCGTTGAATACCTTCCGCCTTACGCAGATCCGTCTTCAATTTCCGGATCAATTCCAGGTTTTGCGCCGATGCCAGCAGACTGACACCTGAAAAAAAGATAAGAAGAAGGTATTTCACAGTTAGACGACGAAAGTTCAAAAGTAAAAAAAAGCGACCGTAATTACGCCTGTTCCTTTACGGAAAGGCCGATTAGTTGTTACAGGTCAGGCCTCGTCTTCTTCAAAATCGAGGTCGCGGCCAAACGTCTCGTCTATTGCGCGCAATGACAAAAAAGCGACAATTATCGTGAAAATACCCACGATCAGTGCGCCATAAATTAGTCCTGTATGTTCTGCTTCAATTCCCGCATCCGGTCCCGCAATCTCAGTACGCAGGAACTTGAACGTCAGGGTTAGAGGGACCACAGTGCCCCGGATGAAGTTTGGAACGGATGTAGCTACCGTTGCCCTCAGATTTGTGCCAAATTGTTCCGCGGCGATGGTTACAAACAGCGCCCAGTACCCAATTCCAAATCCCACCGCAAAACACGCAAAGAAGAAGAATCCCGTGGTCCTGACCGGCATGAACAGGAACATGAGGATGAAGATCAATGTAAGGAATATGAATAATCGGACAATTGCTTTTCGGGACTGAAAGGTTTGACTCAAAAATCCGCTGCTCAGGTCGCCGGCAGCCAGTCCTAAGTAGCTCAGCATCACGGCGTCGCCAGCCTGGATCTGGCCCACACCCAGGGCAGCCGCAAATTCTGGAGAGAACGTGATCAGGATGCCGATGGCGTACCAGATTGGCAAACCGATGAGGATACAACCTATGAACTTCCGGAACCGCTTTCGATTCCGAAACAGCAGAAAAAAGTTGCCTCTTGGAATAGTCTTTTCCACGGTACGCAGGAAAATGCCTGACTCCAGAACGCTTACGCGTGCGACTAATAACACCAGCCCGAGTCCGCCGCCGATAAAATACGCGGTTTGCCAGGCGTAATTCTTGGCAATGATGTTAGCAAGTACCGCACCCATAACGCCAACGGTCGCGATGATGGTCGTGCCCCAGCCCCTGACTTTGGGCGCCAGTATTTCTGAAACGAGGGTTACACCCGCGCCAAGCTCGCCGGCGAGCCCGACACCCGCGATGAACCGCAGTATTGCGTACTGGGGGACCGTGGTGACAAAGCCATTGGCGATGTTAGCAAGGGAGTAAAGCAGTATGGATCCAAACAAAACCGAAAGCCGACCCTTCTTGTCGCCCATTACGCCCCAGATGATACCGCCAACAAGAAGTCCGACCATCTGGACCTGCAACAGAACTTCACCAGTATCAAATAGTGAATCTTCCGGAACACCAAGGGACGAAAGGCTTGCTTTTCGGACGATGCTGAACAGAAGCAGGTCATAGATGTCGACGAAGTACCCTAATGCCGCAACAATGACGGGCAATCTGAAGAGTTGTCTAAGCTTGTTCTGTTCCATTACACGAAAGGCAGAATAAAAATAACAAAGCCGTCCGGATAACAAAATCGAATTCCGAATAGCCTTAAACAAAAAGAGATCGCGAATAGCGACCTCTTTTGAAAAGGTTCGTTAATGCTTACACTTTGGCCAGTGCCTGTTCAAGATCGGCGATAAGGTCTTCGGAATCCTCCACGCCGATGCTGAGGCGCATGAGTGAGTCCACGAGACCGCTACGCATTCTTTCTTCTTTGGGTATACTCGCATGTGTCATCGAGGCCGGATGATTGATCAGCGATTCAACTCCGCCGAGTGATTCGGCCAATGAGAACAACTCCACGCTTTCCATCAGACGAGTTGCTTTGCTGATGTCGTCATCCTTAAGGGTAAATGAAAGCATACCGCCAAAGTCACGCATTTGCTTTTTGGCGATCTGATGATTCGGGTGGTCTTCGAATCCCGGCCAGTACACTTTTCCAACGGCAGGATGCTGACGCAGGTACTCGGCGATTCGACGTCCATTCAAACAGTGACGTTCCATACGAAGGTGTAACGTCTTGATACCCCGCAATACAAGGAAACTATCCTGAGGACCAGGCACTGCACCGCACGAGTTGTGGATGAATGCGAGATCCTTGTACAGCGTTTCATCATTTACAACAAGCGCTCCCATAACGACATCGGAATGGCCACCGAGATATTTTGTTACCGAGTGCATAACAATATCAGCACCCAGTTCCAGCGGGTTTTGCAGGTATGGTGATGCAAACGTATTGTCAACAGCAACGCGTATGTTGCCCTTTTTCTTTGCGAGGTCAACCATGTATTTTATGTCGACGATGTTCATCAACGGATTGGTAGGTGTCTCGAGCCAGAACAGTCGCGTTTTGTCATTGAGCACTGCGTGTACATTATCGATGTTGGTGAGGTCGATGAAATGAAAGACAATGCCATATTTTTCAAAGACGCGTTTAAACATTCTGTAAGACCCGCCGTAAAGGTCGTTGCTTGTGATAACCTCGTCGCCCGGATTCAGTAGCTTGATTACTGCGTCGGTCGCACCCATGCCTGATGAAAAGCATAAACCGAAGCGACCACGCTCCAACGCGGCGATACTTTTCTGAAGCGCATCTCTTGTTGGGTTTGCACCCCGGGCGTAGGCATACCCTTTGTGTTTTGCCGGTGACTCCTGTACGTAAGTCGACGTCTGAAAGACCGGCGTCATGATTGCTCCGGTTGATGGGTCGGGTGATACGCCGGCGTGAACGGCGAGTGTTCCAAATTTCATAAGGTGGGAATGGTTAAAGCGTGTTTCTTTTGCCGCACAAACTTAACGGTGTTCGTTACGGCTTGCAAGTTTCCGATGCGGCTTGCGACTAATTATTAAGACTTAAGCCAGTAGTCGCGGATAGCTTCTCTCCAATGCTCACCGCTTTTCAGATAAAGTGCTGTGTTGATTAGCATTTTGTCTTCCGGAGTCGATCCCGGCTGGGCTTCGAGAACCTGAATGATCAGCGCGTAAAGCTTTTGTCGAAATGAATCCGGTTCCTCACGAGAAAGCTGCACCAGATCCTTGAAGATCATGTCTGTAGTTACATGCTCGCGCGGTTCGGTTTCAGGGGAATAGTCCGTTGGGGCTACCTCGACGCGCTGCGGTTCGGTGACAGGAACGGGCTCCGGCTGCGCAAGCGTGGCCGCCTGTTGCTTGAGAAATTCGTCAAGGTCCTTAAGTGTATTCTTCTTTTTGCTCATTCCAGATAGTTTAAGATTCCCTTTGCAACAGGTTCATACTCCCTTGCTGCGTCGAGTGTGCTGAAATTTACAAAAAGATTCTTCTGAGGAACGATTACCGGCAATATCAGCGCATCAAGATTTTTGAGACTTTCGCGAACCGTATACACATTCGTTGAACTGTGGATACGGTTGGGCAACACAACGATCTTTAATCGGGGATTAAGCTGGCGGGCAGGTGCCAGGTCTGTTACCGTCTGATAAGTAACCAGCAAATCGTTTTGGGTGAGACTCGTTGGTACGATTACGAGATCACTTTCGAGGCAAAGTTTCTTTATTCCTTCATCGGTTGTTTTGCCAGCGCTGTCAACAATGATCATGTCAAGTTTCTTGTTGGCTTTCAACTGCGCGATTTCTTCAGCCACATTGAAATCCTGACTGCCGTGTATGTCAAAAGGTGCAGCTTGTTTTCCGGCTTTAAACTGTTCCATTTTGCGAAGCGTCGTCAGCGTGAAGTTCGCGTCAGTTTCAATCAGCATCACGCGCTTCCCGAGATTATGGAGCGTCGTCGTCAAATGAATCGCATTGGTGGTCTTTCCGGTACCGCCTTTGCGGCTGATAAAAGAAATAACTTTTCCCATAAAGCTGGTTAGATCGTAAAATGTACCGCTTTTTCAAGGTATTCGAAAGCAGATGTAATTTCAGCAGGCGTTTTGACGTGAATCAGGCCCAGGCTGGCCCCGACAGGCCATAATAGTCCATCATAAAGAGTAGCAACACTATTCAGGTCATCAGTCGGGAATGGTAATCACTAATGATAACTCTCCTTCCGGATTCTGTCATGACGTTTGTGCCTGCTTTGCGGAACTTTGCTCGCCTTATGTCAGGACTTGTATCTACTGCCGGCAAATGAGTTCGATGTTCAGGATAAAAGTCTCAGCGCTTAATCATTTTTCGTTGCTGCGTGGAAGTATCGAACCATACTTTTATGCTGTATAAATTTTTCATGCGATGACAAAGTCAACTGAAATTTTGCTGACGCTGGTTATTCTGCTGGTGCTTTACTTCTTTACGTTATAATCACCAGTGTTTGACGACGCCCTTACGTTAAATCGTCACAATGGTTTAACGGCAGGGCTATTCCTCCCGGGAAAGTGACGACCTGCGAAAGGTTATGAAAGACTGCTTTTCCTGGCGAATAAAAAAGGGGTCGATTGACCCCGTTGATTTGATTGTACAAACTTTCTAAAACTAGATTGCGGTGTTCATATCAAACTTCTCAAGATAATCCGCAACCCTTCTGACCACACTTCCGCCGAGCGCGCCGTCAACTACGCGGTGATCGTATGAATGTGACAGGAACATCTTATGACGAATTGCTATCACGTCGCCGTAAGGCATTTCCATAACAGCCGGTTTCTTTTGAATCGCTCCGAGCGCAATGATACCAACCTGCGGCTGCATGATAATCGGAGTGCCCATCACGTTTCCAAATGAACCTACGTTGCTGATGGTAAACGTTCCACCTGCAAGTTCATCCGGTTTAAGTTTGTTATCGCGTGACCGTTTCGCGAGATCGTTAACGATTCTTGCGAGGCCGGCGATAGTATACTGATCAGCATTCTTTATGACTGGTACGATCAGGTTGCCACTTGGCAGCGCGACTGCCATTCCAATGTTGATGTCTCGTTTCTTGATGATGCGGTCACCGTCAACCTGAACGTTGATCATAGGGAAGTCCTTTATGGCTTTGACAACAGCGTCAATGAAAATAGGAGTGAATGTCAGTACGTCGCCGGTTTGGCGTTGGAAATCGGCTTTAACTTTATTGCGCCACTGCACGATCGTCGTTACGTCAGCCTCAACAAATGATGTGACGTGAGGGGCGATGCGTTTGCTGTCGACCATGCGTTCCGCGATCATCTTGCGCATGCGGTCCATTTCGATGATCTCGTCACCTGAACTTACTGAGGCGTGAACTTTAGGCGTCGGCGTTGATGAGGTAACAGCGGGCGCTGATGTTCTTTGCCCACCCGTCTTACGCACAGCTACATAGTTGAGGATATCCTTTTTGGTAACCCGCCCATCGGCGCCCGAGCCGCTGATTGTTTCGAGCTCCTCTACCGGGATATTTTCCTCGCGCGCAATATTCTTCACGAGCGGCGAATAAAATCTCGTAGCCCCTTTAAAGGATTCTACTTTATGGCTGGCACCGTTGATAACAACTTCTGCAGATTCACCAGTTGCTTCTTTAACTGCAGGTGATGACACTGGTGCAACTTCCTCGCCGTTGCTTTGAACTTCTGCATCGGATGTTATGACAGCAATCGGTTTCCCGATTTTTACCACGTCGCCTTCTTTTGCCAGGATTTCTTTCAGGATACCGCTGTAGGTGGAAGGTACCTCGGTGTCGACCTTATCGGTAGCAACCTCCAGAACTGACTCATCCTCCTCAATGCGGTCCCCCGGCTTCTT
>JAEZDW010000426.1 GCA_023417955.1 Bacteroidota bacterium | reverse complement strand
TCACCAGAATATCCGTGCGCACAGTTGGACCAGTTGCAACCTGCAGAAATTGTGTGGGTGCACTGGGAAGATTTCTTTCGACGTTATGGAAAAAGCCCAAAAACCGTTCGGGGTACAGATATTCCGGGATTTTTCCAGCTGCCTTGTGTCGGGGAATACGATATTCCGGGTAAATTAATGCCGCCGCTGACAACAATCCGGCTGCTTTATTAAACATCGGTGCTAATGATAAGACTGCATCCTGCAACACTCTGTTTCCTGATTTTGACGGCATGCATCGCCGGAGAAAGGTCGAATAAGTACTCCGTCAAACACTATCAGCCTAACGATGAACATATCTCCATAACCGGAAGAGTACAGCGCGGTGACTCCGTAACGATGTATTGGTCGGCAACGTCGGTAAAGGTTCGTTTCAAAGGTTCACTCCTGAGGGCACATTTGCGCGATGAAAAAGGAAAAAACTATTTCAATGTAGTCATCGATGGTGATAGCGTCCGATACATCAGAATAGATTCTGTGAAGCAGTATTATACACTTGCAAGCGGACTTCCCGAAGGGGAGCATACCGTTGAACTTGTGAAAGGAACAGAATGGGACAGGGGCCGCACCTGGTTTTACGGTATGCAGGTAATGGATGGCGAATTGTTGGCAGCGCCACCTGCGCCAAAGCGGACCATCGAATTCTTTGGAAACTCGATCACCGCTGGTTATGCGATCGACGATATCACGGGTGGTGATTCTCCCGACAGCTCTTATACCAACAACTACCACACCTATGCGGCGATAACAGCCCGGCATTTTCATGCTGCACTATACTGTACCGTGAAATCAGGTATAGGCATCACCGTAAGCTGGTTTCCTCTGATTATGCCGGAGATGTATGACCGCCTCGATCCATCCGATTCAGCAAGTCGTTGGGATTTTAGCACAGTCACACCCGACATTGTGGTTGTAAATCTTATGCAAAATGATTCGTGGCTGGTGAAGATGCCGGATCATCCTTCATTCAAACAACGGTTCGGCAGTACGCCTCCGGACGCGCAAACCATTATGGCTGCGTATGAATCTTTCCTTAGGAATTTGCGTCAGTATTATCCCAATGCGCAAATAATTTGTGCGATGGGAAGCATGGACGCTACCCGCAAGGGCTCACCGTGGCCAAAGTATGTTGAAGAAGTGGTAAGCCGTTTCGACGATCCGAAAATGCATACACTTTTTTTCCCGTTTACCGGAAAGTCCGGACACCCGCGACGGGATGATAACCGTGTCATGGCAGATCAGCTCATCGCGTTCATCGAAAAGAATATTCAGTGGTGAGTATGCCGGAAAATTCAGGTAATACAATTCCGCCCGGGATATTTTTCCCGGTGCATACTTTTCAGCACGCGTACACTTTCGTTTTACCTTAGGCGACTACTCCGAGTCCGGCTTCAAGTTCCCGGAGTCTTTCTTTTTCGACTGTCAGGATACTGGATTGGGGGGTTTCTACAGAAAAGACGGTGTTTGAGCGATTGAGAGGCTTGATAACCTTCACTTTAGTTTTCCCATCAAGAAGGTACTCACTACCAATTTTAATAATGTTCACTTGTTGTTTTTACGATCGGGCAGCAAAGATAGAAGGAATTTTTAAAAGCCGGCTCGCCTTTTCATAGTCGTCTGCCAAATGTAATTTTTTGTGATAAATTATCTGCATTGCACACGTTGGCGGAGTGGCGATTATTTCGAACCGTTTTGTTCGATCAACTTCTGCAATGCAAGAAACTCATCGCGAAGTCGCGCGGCCTCAACAAACTCCAGTTCCTTGGCGGCCTTCTCCATCGCCTTGCGCGTCCTGTCAGCCATCTTTTGAAGTTCGTCCTTGCCGAGGTATGCCACCACAGGGTCCGCTGCAAGCGTTGCTTCCTCGGGCTCAACGTAATACTTACGCGATGACTTTTTCGAATCGGCAACCTTGGTTTGACCAAGTATGGCCTCCTTCGACTTCAACACGGTCCTGGGAGTGATTCCGTGTTTTGTGTTGTATTCCATCTGCACGCTCCTCCTGCGATTCGTTTCGTCAATCGCAAGCTGCATGGACTCCGTAATGGTGTCGGCATACATGATCACTTTGCCGTTTTCATTTCGTGCAGCCCTCCCTATGGTTTGCACCAGGGAACGTTGGTTCCGCAGGAATCCCTCCTTGTCGGCATCAAGAATGGCGACAAGAGAAACCTCGGGCAGATCAAGCCCCTCACGAAGGAGATTTACTCCAATGAGGACGTCGTACACGCCCAAACGAAGTTCGCGAAGCAGTTCTACGCGTTGAAGGGTATCGACCTCCGAATGGATATATCGACATTTGATGCCCACGCGGTCCATGTACTTGGAGAGTTCTTCTGCCATGCGTTTGGTGAGTGTCGTCACAAGTACGCGTTCCTCCTTCTTGACGCGCTCATCGATTTCTTCGAGGAGGTCGTCAATCTGGTGTTTGCTGGGTCGAACGTCGATGTGTGGATCAAGCAATCCGGTCGGACGAATCAACTGCTCAACAACGACGCCCTCGGATTTCCTCAACTCATATTCGCCAGGTGTTGCACTTACGTATACAGCCTGATTAACCATTGCTTCGAACTCATTAAATGTTAGCGGACGGTTATCAAGCGCTGACGGCAGGCGAAATCCATAATCAACAAGATTTACTTTTCGGCTGCGGTCGCCCCCCCACATTGCGCGGATCTGAGGAACAGTTACGTGACTCTCATCGATGATAATCAGAAAGTCGTCAGGAAAATAGTCTATGAGGCAGAAGGGGCGTGCGCCGGGTTGACGGCGATCGAAGTATCTTGAGTAGTTTTCTATACCGGAGCAATAACCCAGTTCACGCATCATCTCCAGATCGAATTCTGTGCGTTCTTTCAAACGCTTTGCCTCAAGGTGTCGGCGTTCACCTTCAAACATTCCGACCTGCGCGACGAGGTCATCCTGAATCTCGCGAATGGCAACGTGCAATGATTCTTTACCCGTCACGAAAAGATTCGCCGGGAAAATGGTAACTACCGTCTCGTCGCTGATCTTCTTTCCATTCACGGGATCGATGCGTTGGATCGATTCAATTTCATCACCCCAGAAATAGATTCGTATCGCATAGTCCGCGTAAGCGAGAAATACATCCACAGTGTCTCCCTTTACGCGGAAGGTGCCGCGTTTGAACTCAAGTTCTGTACGGTTGTAAAGAATGTCGACAAGGCCAAACAGCAACTTGTTCCTCGCAATGGTTTCACCCACTTTCAGTCGTATGACATTCTTGCCGAATTCATCGGGATTACCGATACCATAAATGCATGACACGGACGCAACGACGATCACATCGCGTCTCCCGGTAAGTAAGCTTGACGTCGCGCTCAGCCGGAGCTTTTCAATTTCCTCATTGATGGAAAGATCTTTTTCGATGTAGAGGTTAGACGACGGAATGAACGCTTCGGGTTGGTAGTAGTCGTAATATGAAATGAAATACTCGACAGCGTTCTCTGGGAAGAACTGTTTGAACTCCCCGTACAGCTGTGCGGCTAGTGTTTTATTGTGACAGAGAACAAGTGTAGGGCGACTGGTGCGTGCAATTACGTTTGCCATCGTAAACGTCTTTCCGGAACCCGTGACGCCAAGCAGCGTTTGATGTGGTTCACCGGCTTCGAGGCCATTTACCAGTTGCTCAATCGCTCTGGGTTGATCGCCTGTTGGTACGTATTCACTCGTCAGTTTGAACTCCATAGCGTGAAAGATAAGTTACTTCGCGGTATCGCGAAAGGAATCGCAATAATGAAAAAAGCCCGACTTCTTAAACGGGCCGGGCTTTAAAAGCGTTTGATCAAAAATCTAGTTGTTCCAGATTTTCCAGGACTTTTCAGCCTGGACGTGCAGCATTTCGAGCCCGTTCTTAATGTTGGAGCCGCGCATCTCTGCCTTCTGAAGGAACATTGTCCGAGCGGGATTATAAATCAGATCGTACACATAGTGGTCCGGACCCAGCAATTCATAGTCGATTGGTGGCATGGTTTCCGTATTCGGACTCATACCCAGTGGTGTTGTATTGATTACGACGTTTGCTTCCGTTAGGTACTTTTTATTCTTCGTCAGGTCGTCGTAGGTGATGACGCCTTTTCTTGCCTCGCGGGAAACAAGTTTGAATTCGATCTTGAGTTTCTTCAGTGCTTCCTGTACGGCTTTGGACGAGCCGCCAGTTCCAAGAATTACGGCTTTGAATTTCTGGTCAGTGGGCAACCAGTTTTCTATCGTTTCAAGAAACGCATCAGAATCGGTGTTGAATCCCTGCAGCTTGCCATCCTTGATCTTGATTACGTTGACGGCACCGATCTTCTTGGCGAAAGCGTCGACTTCATCGAGGTATTTAAACACCTGCTCTTTATAGGGCAACGTTACGTTGAGGCCCGAAAGTCCCTTGGTGTCTTTTAAAAGCGCTTCGATTTCGTTGATATTATTTAGCGGAAACAGTTCGTAGTGATAGTCGCGCAGGCCTTCGCGGAAGAATTTTTCGTCAAAGTATTGTTTGGAGAAGGAATGACCTACGGTACCCCCGATAAGTCCGAATATTTTTTCCATGTCAGATTTTAGTTTTATGCCTTGAGGCAATCTTTTCTATTATTACGACTATAAATACACCTACAGCCATCATTAGTATAGCCTGAAAAATCTGAGGATCTTTTCCAGTTATGTCGACATAGTACCAGGGCCAGATACTTTTGTCGAACGCGGCGACCTGTTCGCCTTTACTGTTAGTCGTGTACTCCAAAACTTCCCGCCACGGCCAGATTTTGTTGAGGGAGCCTAACATGAATCCGGCGAGCAAAGCTACAGTCGCGTTATGATAATTCTTTAGGATCCAGCTTAAAAATCTTGTGAAGCTGAGCAGGCCGGACACGCAGCCGGCAATAAAAACCAATATGATTACGATGTTCAGTTCCTTGACGGCACCCGCTACATACTGGTATTTTCCGAGAAGCAAAAGGATAAATGCACCGGAAATCCCGGGTAAAATCATTGCGCAGATCGCGATAGCCCCACAGGCGAAGATGAACCAAAGGCCATCCGGTGTTGTCGTCGGGGTCAGAACGGTGATAAAATAGCCCATTACAGTCCCAGCCAGCAGCATGACGATGACCCCCGGATTCCAGGCCCTGATTTCACGCAAGACTAGTGGTGCAGAAACCAGGATCAGCCCGAAAAAGAATGACCACACCGGTATGGGGTGGTGTGTGAGCAGGTAGTCGATCAGCATTAGGTTAAGGATGACTCCAAGAGCAAGACCGCTAACCAGAACCAGCAGGAAGTTACCGTTCACCTTTTGCCAGAATTCTCTCAACCTGAAAGTGAAGAGAAGTCTGAATGCTTCCAGATCAAAGGAATTGATTGCGGAAAGGAGTTCGTCATAGATGCCGGTAATGAATGCTATGGTTCCCCCTGAGACACCAGGAATGGCATCGGCGGCGCCCATAGCCACGCCCTTTGCACCCAGCAGAATGTGATCGGATAGTTTTTTTCTCAATGCTGAATCAATTAATCCACTTCGAATGGTGGAGCGGTGTTCGTTTTCCTCTTTTCAATCCCCAGAAAGTGGAGAAACGTGTCAC
>JAEZDW010000447.1 GCA_023417955.1 Bacteroidota bacterium | reverse complement strand
CTCCACCGATTCCGTTGCAGCTTACTAATTGTTATTTTAAAACACGACCGTTTCAGATTCGGCAAAGCGTTCCTTCCGTGTGACGAATCTGTTATCACTCGACTCAAAGTCATCACTGCACGGATTGGCAACAGAACTAGCTTTCCTGGGTGAAGATCCCCGAATAGTCAATGAAGGATCTGACACAATTGTCATTCAGGCTTTACAGGTGGCACTTAAGTCAGGCGATCTGCGTACGAATTCACCCATCAGGAGCGGCGTCGTCGAACTTAGTAACGGCCGTATAATCCTCGAAGGTGGGCCTATGCAATCTGATGTTTTTCTGAATCCGTCAATACAGTCATATATAGTCACGTCGCGCAACAATTATATAGAGACCGCGCTAGAGCCGGAAACGCATATCATTCCAGTGGGGAATCTTGAGTATTACGCTCCCGTTTCCATCAGGGGCGGATTTTAATATTCGCCAAATGTGATTCGGGTTTACGTTGAACCATTTGGCGTGATTTCAAATGACACTGTTAATGTCATCTGGAGTATCAATTCCAGCAAACACGACGGCACTGTGTACACCCTTGATTTTGCGTGGTATCCGTTCACCGGGGAAGACATAGGCGGAGCGATGGATACCGTTTCGGTTTTTTCACCTTACACCAATCGCGTTCGTGGGAGCTTCACCACGGGTGATTCTACTGGCATATCCAAGTTCATGACACCGTTGCCAATCCGTTTTGCGGTACGCAGGGCGGTCTCGCCTGAAAAGGCCAGGACGCCTGCCATGTCAGTGTTTCCAAATCCCTGTACCGACGTACTTTATATTCTTCATTCGTCAGAAGGTCAACAAACCATCAATGTCCTCAATGCAAATGGCCAGCGCCTGGGGGTCGAAAGGGAGACCGTCGCAGTGGGTGAAATACTCAATACATCCCTTCTACCCCCCGGACTCTATATACTTGAAATTATCGATGGTGAACAAAAGCGGTTTGTAAAATTTATCAAACGCTAGCCTGATGCCGTTGGACTCACTGGTTCCTGGCCGCGCGCAGGATCAGGAAAAGATAAAGCGAATACATCACCGAATCGTTAATCACCAGTAAGACAAGAAACTGGCTGATGTGTCCTTGCCCCATAGAAAACAAAACGATTCCCAGGGTTGAGCAGAAATACAAAACCTGCCAGAATGTAAGGGGCTTCAGCTTATTCAAAGAAATGAACGTAACACTAAGGGGCGAGACCAGAAAGCGCACAAAGAAAGCGATTGACAGAATCGAGGCATATTCTCCTGCGCGCTCCCATTCCGCTCCAAACACAAATGCAAAAATTTCTTCCGCGAAGAAAAACAGAGCCGCAAATGGGACAACCCCCACGAGAAAAAGGTTTCGCAGGAGCTGATAGAGTACCGGCCTGACTGGTCTGCCCTCCCTGTGTCTCGTTGCCACGTCCTCCATCAGCACCTGCGATACAGCGTACGAGACGAGTCCGATAGGAGCATTGATGACGCGTTCAACCAAACCATAGAACCCAACTTCCGCTTTCGGCGCAATTCCCGAAATAAAGAATAACGGCATCGACGACGCAACGGTATTGAGCAAAGCGGTGGGCGCATTATACAAGATGAAATGATGGTACCGAACCGCGAGCCTCCACATCGTCCGAAAGGAATCAGTCGTACGGGTGCCTATCCTTCTTATGAAAAGCAACGCGACAACAGCGAACCCACCAATATGTCCGATGACAAGACCGTTGCTGATTTTTGAAATTCCAAGTAACAGGGCAATGATTACGTTTGATCCGTTCTGGGTAATCTTGAGTGTAGACATCTGGCGGAATTTCTTTCGACGGTTCATGCGGGCGGAAATCGCCTGCACCACTCCCATGAGAAAAACCTGAAGAGGAATGACATAAAGCCACGGCCCGAACCCACCAATGGAAAGATAGTCGACGAAGAAATCTTCGAACACAACCACCAGAAGCAGTAACAAGCCAGCCAGCGTAAAGGCAATCAGATAGCACAACCGTTGTAACCGGTCTGCATCTTCCTCTTCCTTGGGAAGGATGATCGCCATTTCATATCGGCCGGTGGCAATAACACCACAGACGTTAGTGATTGTAAAAAACAGGGCAAAGATGCCGTATTGTTCGGGCTCGTAAATCCGGGTGAATACAGGAGAGAATAATACCGGGATTGCCTGGGCAATGGCCGTACCCATAAACAGGGTGGCGACGTTCCTTGTAAAATCCGATTTTATTTTGAGTCGATTCAGCATGAGGCTTGCGGGCTTCTGAACTTCCCGCTAACTCCCTTAATCCTTATTTGAATTACGAATTTTGTGTACCAATTCGATGGAAGGCTTTGCCGCTTCAATACCAAATCCATTGCCCTTCAGAATCTCCTCGTAGCTGCGTGTATGCAGATCTGTAAATCCTTCGCTGAATTCGATCTCTTTTCCTTCCATTGTAAGCGAACGAAACGTGCGCTTTCCTTTTTCTCTTACTGCTTGCGGAAGATCATCAGCATTAATGCTCAGGTTCCATTTTACGTTCGCTCTTTCGAGTTCAAGGAAACCACTTGCCCGATCGGGGGCATTCAGCGTGACGTCAAGTCCTTTTACGCCGCCAAAAATCCAAAGTAGCATATCAAAGAAGTGAATGCCAATGTTAGTAGCAATACCACCAGACTTCGCAGAATCACCTTTCCAGCTAATGTGATACCAGTGACCGCGTGAAGTAATGTAGTTCAAATTGATTTCGTACTTTTTATCAGCGGGAGCTGCCAGCACCTGCTCGCGCAAAGCAATTATGGACGGATGAAGTCGTAACTGAAGTATTGTATGGATCTTCTTCCCTGTCTCGCGTTCGATTTCAGCCAACGCGTCAACGTTCCATGGATTGAGTACCAGCGGCTTCTCACAAATTGCATCAGCGCCGTGCCGAAGCGCAAACCGGATATGTGAGTCGTGAAGGTAGTTCGGTGTACAGATACTTACATAATCGATTTTCGTTCCCTTGCGCTTCAGCTTGTCAAGGTGGCGATCAAACCGTTCAAACTCCGTAAAGAAGTCGCTCTCCGGAAAGTATGAATCAATAACACCCACTGTGTCTGACTTGTCCAGTGCAGCGATAAGGTTATTACCTGTTTCTTTTATTGCCTGAAGGTGCCGCGGTGCGATGTATCCGGCAACCCCAATGAGTGCGAAATTCTTCATCAAAAAATCTTCTTATAAAATTACTTCAATCTGCTTCAAGTTTGATCACCGTGGAATCTTTCAGCCGATACTTCTCGCCACTTTCCGGACATACGGCTATGCCGTCGCTGTCAAATTTCAACCGGTGACCGCGTTCACTCATCCATCCGATGTGTCGCGCGGGGTTGCCAACAACCAGCGCGTAATCGGGAACGTGTTTTGTGACTACGGCACCTGCGCCAATGAACGCGAATCTTCCAATGTCATGTCCGCATACAATCGTCGCATTTGCCCCAATGGTGGCGCCATGTTTTACGAGCGTTTGCAAATATTCACCTCTGCGGTTGACGGCACTGCGTGGGTTGATCACGTTTGTGAACACCATAGACGGTCCAAGAAACACGTCATCCTCGCATTTGACACCGGTGTAGATCGAAACGTTGTTCTGCACCTTCACGTTTTTTCCCAGTACAACCTGAGGCGATATCACAACATTCTGGCCGATGTTACAATTTTCCCCGATCACGCAATCCGGCATGATGTGGGAGAAATGCCAAATCTTTGTGCCCGCACCGATAGAAGAACCTTCATCGATGACCGCGGTTGGATGTACATAGTATTTCGTTTCCGTATTCATCTAAGCGTGTGCATTACCCGACAGGGTACTGGAATTCTTGATTAAGGAGCGCTAAAATATGACATTTTGAATGCACCACCTGATTTCTTCCGCTAATTTCAGCAGAAGACGCCGATAAGCATTTCGTTTCTGCACACGGATCCTCGCTACTATACTACTGACAGATTGCTTGTGCGATCGGACAAATCACCTTCGGCCGCCGGCCGACGAAGCATCACATAGAAATTAATCATAAGAGCGGTAAGTATCCAAAGCAGACGCATATTTCCAAGGGTGTTGGAAACCATTCCAAACAGGAACATCGTCGAGAAAATACCGACGACCCAAAGTATGTCCGAGTCACCCCTATCCCTCGCATGTCGAAAAACCCGATATGCGCACACAGCAGAGAGCAGGAAATACGCGAAGTACGGGAGCGATCCTATGGCTCCATATTCAAAGATGAGCTCAACGATGAGGTTGTGTGCATAAAGTCCGGGATCATTACTCAGCGACGCGACAGAACCGCTTCCCATTCCCATCAATATAAAGAACATGTCTTCGGACCAGACGCTGTAGCCGTTCTTGATAGCAATCAACCTATCCGCCACTGATTTTCCCTTTGCACTAAAATCGGTAAGGCGATCCACATTCATTTCCTGAGTTTCCGACAACGACAGCTGAAGATAAACGTACACCGAAACAACCAGGACAAGGACCATTGAGCCGAATGCTATGACCTGACGAAAGCTCATTCGTCTTAAGGCTGATGCCCCCATAATCAGAATCGTTCCTGCCAGACCCGCCGTCAATCCTCTCGCCGGTGAATTCATCATCAGGTATGCAAAGGCAGCCGATAAAGCGAGATTGATGAGAATCTGTTTTCTGTGAAAGACAACCTGTACGAAACAATTGAGTACCAGAAAAACCGCAAAACTTGAAAAGTACATATAGTTCTCTCCAAATGACGACATGTGTGCAACTTCGGTCGTCGGATCCTCAAACTGCATTGGCACTATACCTTTGAGCTGATTGTAGAGCCCGACACCTACCCACGCGCTGCTGATTATCAGCACCACCACTCTGAAGAAATAAATCTTCGCGCGAAAATTCTCCCGTCTTACATTATTGATGATAAGTAAAACCAAAGGCAAATACAGCAGAAGCACAAAAATACCGGAGCTATTAACATAATCTTTCGGCGCGATTGAAGTTATGATCGTAAACGCGGTGCCGCATGCCATTAACACCACCAGGATATTTACACGGGCAATGTTGCGGGGAATACGCGGTTGTCTTAGCAGCGCCAGCACCGTTTGAACACCAACCAGCGCAAGTGCAACTACCGTTATATCAATAGGCGATTTGTCAAGAAGCGGATGCGTTTTAACCAGGCCTGAAATAAACAGCACAGGCATCGCAACCTCCAGGCGCACGAACTGAATCAAAATCATCAGTGCCATTACACCAACAAACACATTCGGACCGAATATCACGGCGAGGGCAAATATTCCGGCTATCAACCAGGGTTCGAATTGTCGCAGGTTATCTTCCACCGAAGAGTAATGTTACAATCATGTTATCCAACCGAAAATTAACGAACATCCTGATCAAAGGATGCATTCTTCGTTATTGTCACCTGAAAAACTCGTGAATCGCCTCACAGATGAATGCGAGTTGTGCCTCCTCCATTTCCGTATGAACGGGAAGTGAAAGTACTGTACGGGAAAGTTCCTCCGTAACCGGAAATGAGCCTTCATCCGACCCATAATCACGATATGCTTCTTGCAGATGAAGGGGCACTGGATAGTATATCATGGTAGGAATACCTTTCACTTCCAGATGTTTTTTTAGTTCATCCCTTCTCTCAGGAACCCGGAGTGTGTATTGATGAAAGACATGCGTTGACTGCGATGAGCGTCTTGGAATGATGATATTTTTTATTGCGCCAAGCCGTGAGTCATAATACGCGGCCACATCATTCCGGCGTCGCGTATACTCCGGCAGCGATCGCAGCTTTACTTCGAGAATTGCCGCCTGAAGGGTGTCGAGCCTGCTGTTCACACCAACAATATCGTGATGGTATTTTTTACGTTGACCGTGATTGGCAATCATCTTCATCTTCTCCGCCAATGTGGCATCGGACGTGAATAGTGCGCCACCATCGCCGTAGCAACCCAGATTTTTGGACGGAAAGAACGACGTCGTACCAATCGTTCCAATGGTACCCGCATATTTTGTCGCTCCGTCTTTGAATTTGTAGACAGCGCCAAGTGCCTGCGCTGTATCTTCGATTATCGCTAGTCCGTGCTTTGTTGCAAGCGAGACCAGCGGCTCCATGTCGGCGCACTGCCCGTACAAATGCACAGGTACAACGGCACGTGTCTTCGCTGTGATCGAGCCTTCCACCTGGGTCACATCGAGATTGAACGTCTCTGCATCAACATCAACAAAGACAGGCTTCAGTCCGAGGAGCGCGATCACCTCGGCTGTCGCAACGTATGTATGAACAGGTAGAATTACTTCGTCGCCAGGCTTGAGGTCCAACGCCATCATGGCAATTTGAAGAGCATCTGTACCATTTGCGCAAGGAACTACATATGGCGACGAAACATATCTGCCCAGGGCATCAGCAAAGGACGACACCTGTGGCCCCTGAATAAAAGCCGTACTGTCGAGCACCTTTGCAATAGCACGATCAACTTCGTCCTTTATACGAAGATATTGACCGTGCAAGTCAACCATTCTTATGTTATTCATGAGACCTAGAGTCGGGCCGTTACAATGGATCTGTCGAGAACTCCTTTAACATCGTACACCACCGCATTCTTTCCCATCAGACTGCGGATATCCAGTTCCCGGAATTCGCTGTGACTAACCGTAAGAACAATAGCATGGTACGGTCCGTCGGGCGCATTTACCAGATCAAGTCCGTATTCGTGGCGCACTTCTTCAGCATCTGCCTGCGGATCGTAAATGTCAACGTCTGTTCCAAAACTCTGCAGTTCTCGGATAACGTCAACAACACGGCTGTTTCGAATGTCAGGACAGTTTTCCTTAAATGTAATACCGAGCATGAGAATCCTGCTGTGATGAATGGGAAGATCATTCTTCGCCATGAGCTTGATCACCGTATTGGCAATGTGAATACCCATGTTATCATTAATCCTTCTTCCGGAGAGAATCACCTGCGGATGGTAACCGAGGCTGTCTGCCTTGTACGTCAGGTAGTACGGGTCGACGCCGATGCAGTGACCACCTACGAGTCCCGGGCGAAATGGGAGGAAGTTCCATTTTGTACCAGCTGCCTCAAGCACTTCATTCGTGTCGATACCAAGCTTCTCGAAGATCATCGCCAACTCGTTCACAAACGCGATGTTGATATCACGCTGGGAGTTTTCTATAACTTTTGCCGCCTCAGCAACTTTCATCGACGTCGCTTTATGCGTGCCTGCCGTGACGACCATTTTGTAAAGTGCGTCAACTTTGTCTGCAACTTCCGGTGTGCTTCCACTCGTTACCTTCTTAATTGTGCTCACTCGGTGAAGTTTGTCTCCGGGGTTAATGCGCTCAGGAGAATAGCCACAGAAAAAGTCGACATTGAATTTTAGTCCACTTTCCTTTTCCAGCACCGGCACGCATACCTCTTCTGTGCATCCCGGGTATACGGTTGACTCATATATGAC
>JAEZDW010000446.1 GCA_023417955.1 Bacteroidota bacterium | reverse complement strand
GTGTAGTTTTCAACTATGAACATACTGCAAAATTTGAATCATGGATAACAATTGCGTCGATGCCTGAAATCACATCCGTTCAATTGACAGCGATGGCTTCGAGTTTATGAATTCATAAATCGCTTTCTCGCCGGGAATTGAAGGCTGAGCTCCCATACGCATTACAGAAAGTGCCGCCGCGGCCGTTGCAAACCGGATCGCGCTTTCAATAGCGATTCCGTTGGCAAGCTGTGCCGCCAGAGCTCCGCAAAACGTATCGCCCGCCGCAGTTGTGTCTACCGCCTCGATCTCGTAAGCCGATGCGCGAAACGTCCCGGACTTTGTCTTTACAAAACATCCCGACTTCCCTACTGTCAGTATCGCCGTTTGTGGTCCCATCGCGAACAGCTTGTCGAGGATAGCGGTCTCACCAATGTCGGTTATACGCGCATCACAAATCGTCTCTATTTCTGTTTCGTTAACAACTATCGTATCCAGATAACGGATGAATTGTTCGCTGATCTTCCTTGCTGGCGCTACGTTTAGCATGACGCGAATGTTCTTCGCGGACGCAGTCTTACAAATCGCTTCAACAGTCTCATAGGGAATTTCCATCTGCAGCATGACGAGGGTTGCTTCGCCGATCGCACGTTCAAGCCCGGCGGCTACCGACGGCGTAAACATTCCATTTGCGCCGGGGTTAATCACGATAATATTTTCTCCTGCATCATTAACTAATATGACCGCTGTTCCTGAGGGCACCCCTGAAATCTGCCGCACGAGCGATACATCGAGCCCTTCGGATTTATAGTACTCCAGGGTGTCAGAGCCGTTACTGTCATCGCCAACACATGTTGCGAACTGTACATGACCACCCGCGCGATGAGCAGCCAGTGCCTGGTTAGCTCCCTTTCCGCCCATAGCCTGCATGTAAAACCTGCCCTGGACTGTCTCACCAGCAACGGGGAACCGTTCCACCTTCGAAATGAGGTCTGTATTGGAACTTCCGGCAACGAGAATTCTACCCATGTAAAATGCGGTTGGTGGGAAGGTTAAGCTACCTAATTCAGCTGGTTTGGACAAGTGAGTGTTCCCTGCGCTTAATATAGGGCGCCTGAAATACACCACGCAGATAAATCGTGGACGCGCACCCCGGGAAGCAGTGAACACATATGACAAAAAAATACAGAGACCATAATTTCTACTGACACAACGCTGTCACCCTTCAGCTTTTACTTTGAGTACACCAAGCAGAAAAACCCTATGGAGCAGCTAACGTTATTTGGATCACCGGTTGCCCGACGGCTGATCATTAAAAGGAGAAAAATCGCGTCACGTAAGCCGGTTCAGGCGGATTTATGGACACAGGTTTCGGAGCCGGACCGATACATGGCGCTGCTGTTCCTCGACATCCGGAACTTTACCCCGATTGCTGAAAAACATGAACCGGGACGTGTGATCCACATGATACAAAAGCTCTTCTCATCTTTTCAGCGCATTATCAGGGTTTACCATGGTCGGGTGATAGAAACAACGGGTGATGGTCTCTACGCCGCATTTGACATCGGAGACACGTCGGCGCGCAGCGTCGAATCCGCAGTGGCTGCAGGCAGAGCCATTTTCACTGCATTGGGCGCTATGAACGCAGAAACAACTGGTGAACAAATCCAGGTAGGCATAGGTGTACACGCTGGAAAGGTCGCAACCGGAAACATCAGAATTCATTCACGAACGCACCATATCGTAATGGGCCATGCGGTTGACGTCGCATCGCGAATTCAGGCTGCCACAAAAGAGTTGAATAATGATTTTATCGTATCCCGGGACGTCTACGAACTCCTGCCTCAGGGCAACGCAAAAGCTACACGCCGCCGGGCACGACTAAAAGGACTTAGTGAAGAATACGAATTATGCCTGATCGGAAATCCTTATCATTGACGAGCTTCCGGATCACGGAAACCCGAGATCGGGATTCTTTCCGGTAATCGTACGGTAGAATTGATGCAGCCTTTCAAAATCCGCCTCCATGTTGTCTGATGGCAATAGCGGCAGCCCGATGACAACTTCCTTCCGTGCAAAATCAAATCCCACAGGAACGATTGGTACACCGGCCTTTTTTGCGATGTAATAAAAACCTGTTTTCAGTCTTTCAACCTTCTTTCGTGTGCCCTCTGGTGCAATCGCCAGCATTAACTCATCATGACCGTTGAACAGCGCAGCAGCCTGATTGACCATGTCTTCCCGCTTATTACGGTCTATCGGATAGCCCCCTAGCATCCTGAATACCCATCCATATGGTGGTCTGAACAGCTGACTTTTTCCAAGGAATCGGACATTCCTTAGCCGTAATATGCTTCGCGCAGCTAACCCGACAGGGAAATCCCAGTTACTGGTATGCGGCGCTACGGCGATAACGACCTTCCTGGTTTCCCGCGAAAAATCGCCTCTGATTTTCCACCCCGCAATCCGGAATGCCAACTTATAAAATGCGCGAACCATGCGTTTAAGCGAACGTTAATATACATCTTCTTCGTCGACGGCGTGACCCGCCGAAGCGCGTCCGATATTTGGCGCAGTCTTTGCCTTTAATCCATCAAATCCAATTAGTTATGAAAATATCGGGTGTGGTAGTGATGATTATGGCCTTGCTGATGCCGGGAGTTGCATCGGTTTATGGTCAGTCGGTAGAAGCCGAAGTTCCGGGCGACAACTTCAGCCTGGAAGGTGCCCTCGAGTTGTTCAAGAAATCAACATCTCCTGAAGACTTTGAGCGATTGCTCAATTCTCCGGATTCAAAAGTGAATAACCTGGACCTGAACGGTGACGGTTATGTTGATTACATACGGGTTTTCAACCGCACCGAAGGCAACGTACACCTGTTCATTCTGCAGGCTGTAGTTTCCGACACCGAAAGTCAGGATGTTGCCGTAATCGAACTTGAAAAGCAGGGCGACGGAAAAGCAGTTCTCCAGATTGTTGGTAACGAAGATATTTACGGCGTTACGACGATTATTGAACCCACCCGTGAGGTGCGCACATACGCCGGAACCAGCGCCGCACCTGTTGTTGTTAACGTTTGGTCGTGGCCCGCAGTAATGTACGTGTACAGTCCTTCCTATACCGTCTGGGTTTCGCCATGGGGCTGGTATACAAGGCCCGTGTGGTATGCGACCTGGAGGCCGGTCACGTACGTGCACTATCACAGCGTTTGGTCCCCGTACAGACCATATTATACAGTGTGCCATACGCGCCGCATCGTTCACGCGCATCACATATACAGGCCGTACAGAACCACTTCTGTCATCGTACACAACCGCCACCACGAACAAATCAGGCACTACCGTACGACGCACCGCGATGAGTATCGGAACGGTCGCACAAGAACAGATCGCCGAAGCACGTATACAGACTCGCGGAGACCGGCAAACAATGGCCGCACATACCAGAGCCCGAATACACGGCCGTCTACTTCCCGCGACGGATCAAACA
>JAEZDW010000411.1 GCA_023417955.1 Bacteroidota bacterium | reverse complement strand
GATGCAGGTAGGATCCGGGAACACATTGCATAACTTCTTTGAGACTAAAAATTAGTCTCAATCTTCCGGCCACCTGACTAAATTCTGATCCCAATCCGGCTTCGACTTCGTTTCATCCTCGCCTATGTTTGTATCGTCGTCAGACACAACGCTCGAGAGTTAATGGATCCGACACTGTTTTAAATTGTTCTTTAACCAAAAAATTGAAATCATGGCTAGAATTGAAAACAATGATTTGACCCTCGGATTGAGAGGCAAATTCGGAACACAGTTTTTGTTTCGCAGATATCGCAATCGGACCATCGCGATGCGTCAATATGAATTTGTACGCACAAGTACAGCCGCGCAGCTTGCATGCCGCGAGAAGTTCCGTATTGCCACGCGTTATGCAAAGCGATGCATGCTTATTCCTGAGTTGAAGGCCGAATACTTAATGATCGGTCAACTCCGGGAAATCACAGCGTTCGTGGCGGCAGTTACCGACTATTTGAAGCCCATAGTAATTCAGGATGTCCAGTCCGCCACATACAACGGTGAAGCAGGATTCCCAATTACGATTATGGTAAACGATGTCCATAAAGTGAAGACGATATCTGTAACGATCACCGACCAGGATAACAACGTCGTTGAAAGTGGTGAAGCATCAATCATGCAGGACTCACCGGGATACAGCTACGTCACACAGGAGGATATCGGTGATGTCTTCGGATACACAATCAAGGTCGAGGCAACAGACCGGCCCGGCAACTCAGTTACACATCAGCTGACGCTCTGGTAACAGTGTGATGGATCAGGAGATTCGTGCGATGAGAGCGTGCGTGTATGAAGAAAGTACTTCCTTCGCTTCTTCACGTCCGGAGACGGAATCGAGGAGACGAAATCCGCGCCGAAAATAGCTGTTGATCTTCTTTTCGGTAATCGACGGGATGCCGAGGTTTTCGTAAATCTCCTTCACGGCGTTAACTTTCTCCGCCTTACGGAAACGCTTTGCTTCAAGCCAATACTTCAGATTTGTTTTGTTTTTCCCGCCGGCGCGTTCAAGTGCTTTGATCAGAAGGAATGTTTTCTTGTTCGCCAGGATGTCGCCACCGGTTTGTTTTCCAAACACATCAGGGTCAGCAAAGGCGTCGAGCAGGTCATCCTTAAGTTGAAATCCCATGCCGACAGCAATACCAAATTCGCGGAGAGCCTTTCGGTCGCTATTCGGTGCATCCGCGAGCATGGCTCCGAGTTCAAGACTAAAACCAAGAAGGACTGCCGTCTTGAACCGGATCATTTTAAGGTACTCAGCTTCCGTGACTGAAGTTCTCGCTTCAAAGTCCATGTCCCACTGTTGACCTTCGCATACTTCTGCAGCGCAAACGTTGAAAACACCAACAACATCGGCGAACTTTTCAGGATCGAGTGTCCGGAACATTTCGTAAACCTTCACCAGCATGACGTCGCCGGAAAGTATAGCCGTGTTCGTATTCCATTTCTGATGCACCGTTGGCTTTCCACGACGGAGCGGTGCTTTGTCCATGATGTCGTCGTGCATGAGCGTGAAATTGTGAAACGCTTCAACGGCGATCGCATACGGAGCAATACGTTCAACATCGGAACGATATAACTGGTACGCCAGCAACGTGAGCATCGGTCGCAGACGTTTACCGCCAAGACCCATAATATAGCGTATGGGCTCATATAGCGACTGCGGTTCCTTACCAAATCGCTGGCGGCGAATTTCGCCCTCAATTATCCGAAGATTCTTTCTGAGTATGGGGTCAATCATTAGACGATGCGCGTGAATTCAGCACAATAATCTGAACTTTTCTTTAGCGATTAACACATGAGCTGACTTTTTGTTTTGAAGGCTAGTCACCCCATTCGTCATCGTCAAATGTCGCCTTGTTTTTTGAACGAGAAGGAGCGGATTTCCGGTCGTCAGCAAATACGAGGTCGATGAGCCGCTTGTCAATATCCGTTTTCTTTACGCGAACCTTGACGCGATCGCCTAACGTATAGATCTTCCGTTTTCGCCTTCCAACGACGCGATAGTTGCGTTCGTCAAACTCGTAATAGTCATCCGTTAAATCCGCGAGACGAATCATGCCTTCGCATTTTGTCTCTATGATCTCAACATAAATGCCCCATTCAGTTACTCCCGAAAGCAATCCCTCGTAAACGCGATCCTCGGCACTGGCCATGAACTCGACCTGCTTGTATTTGATCGATGCTCTTTCGGCGTCAGCAGCTCGTTTTTCACGTTCTGAAGTATGAATGCATTGTTCCTCGTAATCCGCCTTGTTGACAGGTTTGCCATTATCAAGGTAATGCTGGAGCAACCGGTGCACCATCATGTCGGGATATCGGCGAATCGGTGATGTAAAGTGGGTATAATGCTGAAACGCCAGTCCGAAATGTCCCTTCGCATCAGTAGTGTATTTCGCCTTTGCCATCGTCCGGATAGCAAGCTGCTCGAGAATGTTCTGTTCTGGTTTTCCTTCGATGGCTTCCATCAGCTTATTCAAAGAAGAACTGATCGATTGCTCATCGACACTCATCTTATGCCCAAACTGCTTTGCAAACACCGAAAAGTCTTTAACCTTTTCCGGGTCGGGAAAGTCGTGCGTGCGATACACAAACGTGTTCTTCTCTTTCCCTTTGTTGTAATTGAAAACAAAGGTCGCCACCTGTTTATTTGCCAGAAGCATGAATTCCTCGATCAGTTTGTGCGCGTCTTTGCGAATCTTTGGTATTACGGCAAGTGGTTTGCCTTTTGCATCAAGCTTAAACTTAACCTCTGTAGTCTCAAAATTGACAGCGCCCTTGCGGAACCGTTCCTTGCGTAATTTCTTCGCGATGGTATTAAGGATTCGCAGTTCGTCAGCAAGTTCGCCTTTACCGTTTTCGAGAATCGTTTGCGCCTCCTCATACGTGAATCGAACGTTGGAATGAATGATCGTCCTGCCAAACCACTCGTTAATGATTTTACCTTTGTCATCCATCTCAAACACGGCGGCAAAGGTAAGCTTGTCTTCATTCGGACGAAGTGAACACAACTGATTGGAGAGACGCTCCGGAAGCATCGGTATTGTGCGATCGACCAGATACACGGAGGTTGCGCGATCAAAAGCTTCCTGGTCGAGCAACGACTTAGGTTGCACATAATGTGTAACGTCCGCGATGTGAATTCCGATTTCGTAGTTTCCATTGTCCAGAATCCTGAACGAGAGCGCATCGTCAAAGTCTTTTGCATCAAACGGGTCAATTGTAAACGTCGTAATTCCGCGGAAGTCGCGTCGCCTGGCAATTTCTTCACGGGTGATTCCCTCTTCGATCGCATTGGCTTCGTTTTCAACACGAACATCAAAGCGAAACGGCAGACCGAATTCCGCCATTATCGAATGGATCTCGGCCTCGTTTTCACCGGCACGACCCAGTACCTCTATTACCTTTGCCTCGGGTTTCTTATCCTGGCCACCCCAGTCAGTGACCTCGACGATAACCTTATCACCAGTTCGCGCACCGAAAATGTTTTCAGGATACACATAAAAGTCCTGATGCATTTTGCGGTAATCGGCGACTACGAAGGCGTACTTCTTCGAGACTTCGATCTTACCTACATAACGGTTGCGGTTCCTTCTGACGATTTCCACAACTTCACCTTCGGGATGATCACCGTGACGTGTAGGATGAACGTTGATCTTTACGGTATCTCCATCAACGGCGCTACCGAGGTCGCGTGCTTTGATGTAGACATCAGGACGGTCTTCGCCAATCTTCACGTAAGCGAATCGCGAACTTACGTGATCCACCACACCCGTTATCGCCTCACTGTTTCCTGCAATGAAATAGCCGCCTTTGTCATTTGAACTGATTATGGCGTCATCCTCAAGTTGATAAAGAGCCAGTGTTGCCTGCTTAATATCATCGCGTTTCTTGAGTCCAAGCTGCTTGGCGATTTGCTTTATCGTTGCCGGCTTTCCCGGGTATTCCTGAAGTATTGCAAGAATTGAGTCCCGAAGCACCGCCTTTTGCGTTTGTGCTTTCGATCGTTTAGTCTGCTCGCGGGCGGTTCGTTTTTTTATTTTTTTCATTAAATGGTAGTTCGATAAAGAGGGATTACGAGGCGGTGGTTACAATCAGTTCGTTCGGCAGTTGGATGCATTTCATTTTCAAAAATAGTTGTGCCAAAACGACCACGTCGCGAAGACAGTAGTCACGAATTTTCAAAAGCCCGTCCTCCCGGTGGTAAAGTGCATTCACCTGACTGCCGTCGAAATCGCTTTTACTTGTGGGTATGTTAAATATCGCGGCAAGCAGGTCAAGAGAAGTGTAATGTTTGTAGTCCCCAAATTTCCAAAGCTCCATTGTATCAAGGTGCGGCACCTCCCACGACTTCCTGCCACTGAGGTTCAATAGCGCTGGCAGCGGAATGCAATTCACAAGCATCCTTCTGCAGAGATAAGGGAAGTCGAATTCTTTTCCGTTGTGTGCACAAAGTCGTGTTGCCGGATCAAGTTTGTCCAGCATTGTTTTGAAATCTGTAAGCAGAGCCTTCTCTTCATGCCCATAGTAAGCCTTGGTACGCAGCATCAATTCGCCGGCATCATTTTCGGCGAATCTGCCAACGACGATACAAATAATGCGACCAAACTCAGCGTAGATTCCCGCGCGGTCGTGATATAGC
>JAEZDW010000409.1 GCA_023417955.1 Bacteroidota bacterium | reverse complement strand
CGTTTGTACCGACCCAAAGCACGCCATTGCTGTCTTCGAGCACACAATTAATACCGTCATTAAGCAATGCTGCGCGATTACCCGGCTCAACTCTGTAGGCATGGAACCGATAGCCGTCAAAACGGTTGAGGCCGTCTTCGGTGCCGAACCACATGAATCCACGGTGGTCTTTGAGTATGCATTTGACAGTGTTCTGAGAAAGGCCATCGCGAATGCTCAGCCGTCGGAAAGAAGAATAATTCTGGCCTGAACATACATAGGCTGACAAAACCAATATTAAGCTCAGAAACCACCCCCCGAAAACAGCGCTGTTTTTGAACAGACCCAGTAATGCCATCGGGGTTTTATTCACCTCATTGGAAGCGAATGGCCCTCCATCACCGGAAAACGATCCGGGGACCAAAAGAAACTCCCGTTGATACAGCAAGTCTGGACTTTGCAAGCGCATTTACTTACAAAATATTGATTTCAATGGTTGTTCGCTAACACAGCGATTAATGGCGACAGAATGCAGCCTCGTCCGACTGTAAGTTCAGCCGGGAATCAAACGGAATAGCAAAAGAATACAACAATCGGTTGAATTTCTTACAAACCAGAGGAACGAATCAACAACTATTCGGAGAAGAAAACGCCCGGAACCAGGTCCCTCAGGGGAAGAAATCTTGCTTTGCTACCCTCTAACAGGATCATACTTCAGGATTTTCCTAAGGGAAGTTACAAGGACGTCGAAGCTTTCGGGTTTTGTGAGGAAGTCAGCGCCGAGATCGCGGCAAGCACGTATCTGCTCAGCGTCCCGGGTAGTAGAGTAGATGATTACCGGGATGCGCTTATAGGAATCGTTGCTTTTAATCTCTTCGAGGCATTTGCGGCCGTTCATTAACGGCATGTTAATATCCAAAAAGATATAATCCGGAAGCCAATGATTACGCTTCAGTATTTTTAATGCCTCAAGGCCGTTATACGCCTCGACGCAGGTGATTGTCGGATCAATCTCAGCGACCGCCTGTCCGAAAAGTTCCATGTCTTCGGCATCGTCATCGACGACTAGAATTACCATCCCTTCGAGTTTTATTCAATTTATCAATATTGAAGGGTAATCAAAACTCAATGCCGGCCAACGCTGATAATATTCAGTAAACGAGATTGCTCACCATGTGAACGCCATCCAAATTACACTGGCTAATGCAACGCCGGCTACGATGCCGGAGATCACGTGGATGATTTTAGAAGTTTTATTTCGTTTCAGCAGCGTAACGACTAATGCCTGCGTCGCCTGCTCTTTTTCAAGAGATAGCTTCAGCTGCTGCTCAATTTCAAGAACACGTTTTTTTAACCTGGCATTCTCCCATTCGAAACGACGCAGATTCTTATCAGATTCTAAAAACTCACGCTGGCTTTCTTTGCGCAGCAGTTTCTGATATAAAGACCAACCCCCGAAGTTTGATATTTCCAGCCCTTTTCCTGTTATCACCCTGGCATCTCGTACGACCTTGACCAGACCTTTTTCAAGCATTACCTGATCAACCAGATAGCTCTCCTCATCCAGCACCTCCACCTCGTACAACGCGCGGGCATCAAGCGTAAGGTTCGGCGCCATCGCAATCTTGTGAAGAAAGTAGTCCACCTTCTCGTTCAGCTTGTATGCAGTTTTTTCCATGATCAATTCCATCTGTTAATATCGCCGGAGGGAATTAGGCAACCAGCGGTAACTCACATTGAGGAATTATCATGCCGAAATAAATTAACAAACAAAAAAACGTGAATTCCGGCCAATTTGAGAGGTTCTCCAGGGCTAAAATTCCCATTAAGGGAAATCCACTTCCCTTAAACCCACGCCGTACACCTCCAACTGAAGGATTCTAAGACCCGAATTCTGTCCGTACTCTGTCGATGCAAGTATCTCGCGGTATCCGTTACCAGATTCAAGGTGGAGCATACCGGCGCAGCGCTCCAATTTCTGCCATCGTTCGTCAAACCCGCTGGCGTTACCGTGAACAACATCGGTAATACAACAAAAAGCATCAGTCCTTTTAAGGTGGAACAATCCGTCGTAATCGTGCGCGAACGAACGCACCGGCAAAGCAATATGGAGCTCATCCGGTTTTCCGACAGGTTGATTAAACCGATAATGAAGCTGCAGTGCTCCCGAGACAGGCATCCCACTGATGTATGCCTCTCGCAG
Source organism: Bacteroidota bacterium (assembly GCA_023417955.1). Classification (GTDB taxonomy): domain Bacteria; phylum Bacteroidota; class Bacteroidia; order Cytophagales; family Cyclobacteriaceae; genus Ohtaekwangia. The sequence goes on along the minus strand of JAEZDW010000409.1, from coordinate 1,087 downwards.
GAGTGCATCGCCGAAATCAAGCAGACCAGACTCATCGAAAGGCATCACGCCGACGACGTGATAGAGAAAGTTTCCAGCAGCAATTCTTACGATTTCCATCTCCAATTTTTCCTAAAAAAAATACCGCTCAATGACAACAGTATGTCAGTAACCTGAACAGGGGCTGCTTCCCTTCGCTGATGCCAACTTTCGTGCGCATCCGGGGGTCTATTGAAAAAAACTCCCAACATGCGCACCCTGAAATTCTTCTTCGGATTGCTGGTTGTTACCGGCTGCTCATTCAACGATTACTCTGAATCACTTATTCTCGAAAAAGGATCGATAAAAAACCTGACAGGAAGCTGGTTAATGTTTGAAAGGGGTTATTCGCCAGGTTAAGGATACATCGTCGAACCCGTGCCGGCAGATCCGCCGAAAATCATAACGTTCGGGAAAGGCGGCTCTCTCCATTCAAATGTCCAGGGGTATAACCTCTACAGGCGCTACCGCATTGAAAAGGATCAGGCTGATGATGTGCTTGTATTGGCTACTTCGCCAGGCACGTTCGATGATCCAGCTTATTCAGCCCGGTTCACCATCAAGTTCGAGGATGGTGCAATGTTCCTTTACAGGCGTTGGTGCTTTGAAGGATGCCACGAAGCATTTAGAAAAATGCTCGGCCACCACGATCAGAACCCGTAGAATTTTTTAGGATAAGGGTTTTCAGCCTGATCTGCATTTTCGAGATCGACTAGTCCTTTGAGAAGGCTTATAGTAGTACTGCCCGGGGTGCCGTCACCAATCAACTGGCCATTCACACGCACAACGGGAACGATCCGTTTTGTGGTACTAGTCAGAAATGCCTCACGGGCGTTATATACGTCGTCAAGCGTCACCGCACCTTCTTCAACAGACCCCGTCGCCATTGCGAGGCGAATTACATTTTTCCTGGTTATGCCTTCCAGTACGTTCTCTTTTGGCGTGGCTATTGTGCCATCCTTACGTACGATAAAAAAATTGCATCTGGGAAATTCCGAAACGAGTTCATCTTTGACGTATAACACATCATAAGCATTGGCCGCTTTTACTTTTTCCGCAAGCCATATAC
>JAEZDW010000394.1 GCA_023417955.1 Bacteroidota bacterium | reverse complement strand
ACCCGGTAGACCCCCGTGTGGTGTGATGCTAATCCTGCACGACTGTATTCAACCGGTCATAGATAAAACGCAGGTGATAAACAGTCATAGGATCACGTGTCTTTGCCAGGGCGCGCTTGATGCGGTCACGAATTTCTGCAAGCTTGTGTTGAACAATCGGCCCGACATCAGGGAAACGATCACTTTGACGCGCCGGATTTCTCAACTCAATTAGCCTGTCGATATACATGCGCTGCAGATTGCGGCGAAAAATACCGATAGTATCATACGTTTTCAGCTCAGTCCACATGGCTGCGTCAAGGTCATTGATGTAATCAATTATGCGATATGCTTTCGATCCGAATATGGCTTCGTTTTCGGTGAGACGCGTGAGTTTCTTGCTTCCGAGAAGGTCGTTGAGAACCATTTCCTGCGTTGAACGCATTATATCGGTAGGCGCGATTCCGGTTCTCGTCAGGATGACAGAATCCAGCAGCCACCTTGGGGTACTGAGGGCGTGGCGTGTGATAAAATCAAGAGCCTCGAGCTGGAGTTGGACGGGTACAGCTTCATAAATCGCCCCTTCCTGCTCTGCAGACTTGTTGGTTTCATATCGTCCGCCGATGTATGTAAGCGAGTGACGGAGGTAATTGTGATACTGCGATTGAACGCCCTTGTACATCTTTGCCAGATTCGAGTATCCTTCATGCGGCACGTAGGTCCAATCAATGAGATGTGGCACCACGCGTTGGAGGTTCTTAATTCCATATTCGCCGGCCTTCATTGCATTATCACCAAGGTCTTCAGTTTGTGCCCGCGGATCCATGGACGCGAATTCAGAACCAAACCGAAGACGTTCGTTGATTGAATTGGAAATAATCCATTCATTGAGCACTGGAATTTCCGCGTCCGGCGATTTTAGTTCGGGGAACCAACGGTACCCGTACTCAATCGCCCACAGGTCATAGTCTCCGATACGTGAAATGAGATCGCGTACATCAACCGAGTCTTCGGGCTGCGCAACATAATTGAAGCGCGAGTAGTCCATGATTGATGGTGTATGGCCGTTTTCGCGAAGCCATTCACGATCGCGAAGTTTTTCAACGGGAACGCTGGAACTCGAACCGAAGTTGTGTGTCAACCCAAGTGAGTGACCGATTTCGTGACTCGCGACGGCGCGAATGAGTTCTCCCATCAGCTCGTCATCGAAGCGCATGCGCTGCCCGCGTAAATCATTCGGGCCACACTGGATCATATACCACTGCCGCAGAATAGACATCAGATTGTGATACCAGTTGATGTGACTTTCCAGAATTTCGCCGCTTCTCGGGTCGGCGATTATCGGTCCCGACGCGTTGGAAATAGGTGAGGGCTTGTAAACAATTGCAGAGTGACGCGAATCTTCGAGACTCCAGTGTGGGTTCTCTTTTTCTGTCGGCGCCTCACGCGCGATTATCGCGTTCTTAAACCCAGCTTTTTCAAATGCGACCTGCCAGTCTTCAACGCCTTTGATCAGATATGGCACCCACTTCTTCGGTGTAGCCGGATCGATGTAGAAGGTAATCGGCTTGCGCGGCTCAACAAGTTCCCCGTTCATGTATTGTTCTACGTCTTCTGGTTTTGGTTCCAGGCGCCAGCGTTTAATGTAGCTAATCACCTTTACGCCCTGAGGGTTCGCGTCATAGTCGGTGTAGCGTTCTGTGAAGTAGCCGATACGTTTGTCAGCATAGCGCTTTTGCATCGGCTTTTTGGGAAGGAGAACAATCGATGAGTTGAGTTCAACCGTAAAGTTTTCGCGCGACGTTGTTTCTACATAGGTTTTAATGGTCCGCACTTCGATGTTCATCGGATAGGCATTGATGTCCTTGATGTAACTCATGTTGTTTTGTATCGGACCCACTTTCATGGAACGACGCGAAGCAGCACTGAAAAAGAGGATGTCATTATCGCCGTTGATGTAGTCGGTGACATCCAGGAGACTTGCTTTGGTGCCCGGTGCAAAGGCGCTGATGCCAAATGCGGCTACCAGCGGCTGAAGATTTGAACGCACTACCGCATGGTACATTGAGTTCGTGGTATCACCAGGATTTTCTTCGTAGGTGATCCGCCGTAAAAAAATCTTGTTGCCGGGTCCTTTTTCGAACCGTACGATGGTATGGCCGATCTGATCACCGGCATACCCCGAGTAGCCGGAACGAACACCTGCTGCACCTTGAGCGATCCTGCTTACGATCAAAAGATCTCTTCCCAGTATGCTGTCGGGAAGTTCAAAGTAGTAGCTGTCTTCAACCTTGTGTACGGTAAGAAATCCCTTTCGCGTAATCGCGTTAGACCGAATAATTGACGAGTAGCTTTTCGGTGAAGAAGTAGAGTTGGCTACGGGAACGGAGACCGGCGTTTCCTTCTTTGTAGTGTCGTTAGGATCTTCACGCATCAGTGGATTTGCAACCGGCGCTATTGGAAGATGCTTGACCGGATGCTCGACAGAATCCTGCCGTTCGGGGTTTGCAGTCGTGGGTTCCTGAGCGCTGACGAGAAAACTGAACAACAGAAAGAATACGATAAGAACTTTTTCCTGCATGCCTGGGCTGCTTTTATTGTTCAACAAAATGAGAATAAAAAAATTTCAGATGGTCATCTGAAAACTGATTAGACAAACTTATTTAAAATGGGTGATGCATTCAGAGAAACATCCGGGAGGACCTTACCCGGGTGATAACGTCAAAGATACCAGGGTATTATCAACTTCAACACAAAACTGTTGCAGCCTGGTCTAATCGTCAATTAAAGACGCGCGCATCAGCGAGCAACTTTTTCAAATACTCCTCATCCTCCGATACCTGTACGAGTTGCCGCGCAGGAATGCCTTTTGAATAGGCAATTGCCCCAATGCGGCCTTGCCCGTTAAACAATACATCTGGTATTACGCCGGCAATTTCGTCCTGATAAGCATTACCCGGCGAAACAAACGACCACCCTTTATCACGAAGTGTCTTTAACAAATCTCCGAGATAAAGTGCAGCAAGATCATTTTCATGCAATAACAATACATGCCGCGGAGAACGACCGAGTACGACAACGCCAATGGAGTCGTAGAAAAGGATGCTGTTAATGACGTGTTCAAGATAGATTTTTTTGAGCCGGTCGTAGTCGACCTTTTTCCCGCTGCGAACTGCGCTTATAAGTTCGCCGTTGATGTACCAGTCGTAATTGTCCACAGTCACATAACCGTTTGAAAGTCCGAGCATGTCAAGTGCCTGACGGATGCTGTCACGTTTTTCCCGCGTTGGGCCTTCATTGAGGAAAGGGTAGCGATACCAGGGTTCGGTACCGGGAAGCGACTGCATGACGGAATCAGCTTTATTTAAATCGCGGATATATGCGGCCGTTGAAATGCGCGAAGGAGACAGGTGTGAATGCGAATGATTTGCGAGAACATGCCCTGCCTTCGTGTATGCAAGTAACTGCGGGGCATTTTGTTCTGTCACGCTGCCGGTAATTACAAAGAACGCAGAGCTGACTTTATACAGGGCGAGATGCTCTCTGATTTTGGCGGCGCGTTCGGCATGCGAGAATAAGGGTGTGTCATGCGTGGGTGCGTCGTCAAATGTAATGGCAATCTCCTGTGCATTCGAGATGAGAGAGAAAAGAAGCAGCAGCGCTATTAATAATGCCCGGACGTTTTGCGTCATACCATTTCGTGTAAGTACGATAAAAATGCGAAATGCGCTGGCAACGACCAAGCGTACCGATGCGAATCATCTTCTACAAACGTATGCATGCACGAAAATGCCAACAGGCACCACATTTTCGCCTTATGAAAAGAAAAATTCGAAAACTAAAAACCCTTTTTTTATGGCAGACAATAATCGCAATTGGGGTAGTTACCGCTCTTCAAATCAGGATTGGGACAATGATCAGAATCGTTCCGAGTACGAAGATGAACGCGGTTCATTTCGCGGCCGCTATGAAGGCGGTCATGGAAATGACTGGGGACGTTCCCGTCAGGACTACGGACAAGGAAGTACATATGGCGAAAGCCGCTACGATCGCGAGCGTTACAATGACTCCCGGGATCGGGATTCCGATTACAACCGTAACTATGGAAGTGGCAGTTATGGCGGCTCTTCCAATTATGGAAGCGATCGATATCGCGGCTCACAACGCAGTGGAATAGGCGGAGGTTTTGGTTTTGGAGAATCCGGTGATTTCAGATCACGTTATGATCGCGAGCGTCAAAGCTATTCACCCGGTGGTTACCAGAACTATGGCGGAGGCAGTGGCTACGGTGGCAACCAGTGGACTGGTGGCTACGGTGGCAGCAGCTACGGCCGTAACATGGGAAGCGGATATGGCAGCAGTTACGGAAGCTCCGGCTACAGCAGCGGCGGCTATGGCAGCGGCCTTGGAGATTCATATGGATCCGGCTACGGCAGCAGTGACCGCGGATACTCTGAGCGTTATGGCAGCTCCTACGACAGGGATCGCAACTATGGCGGATCCTGGGACAGTCGCAGAGACAGCAACCGCGGAGGTCGTCAGGATGATCGCGGATGGTGGGACCGCACTACGGACGAGATTTCGTCCTGGTTTGGTGATGAAGACGCTGAACGCAGACGCCGCATGGATCGCATGTATCGCGGGAAAGGACCGAAAAACTATCAGCGGTCCGACGACAGAATACGCGAAGATATCAACGATCGACTCAGCGATGACTGGTTTGTTGACGCTTCAGAAATTGAAGTGACTGTGTCAAACGGCGAAGTTACGCTTAGCGGAACCGTTGACGAGCGTACATCGAAGAGGAGGGCTGAAGATATAGCGGAATCGGTATCAGGTGTTAACCACGTTGAAAACCGCCTGCGCGTTTCAAGCAACCTTTATTCGGGATCACAGAGTGAACGCACAACGACTGGAACTTCAACGCTGGGTTCGTCGGCCGGAACGACCGGAGTAGGCGCTACTACCAGTGCAACGCGGTCGCGAACTGCCGTGAATGAAAACAAATAGTAACTAAACGCTATGAGAAAACAGAAGGCGCTCTTACGGGCGCTTTCTTTTTATTGGCGGGTGCCACAGATTTTCAAAATAAAAAGCCCGGCTTTTTCAGACCGGGCTTTTGTTTGGTTTAGTATGTGTTTGTTTACCGCACCGTACTTGTTCTTGCACTAAAGTACTTTGACGCGGGACTTGTTCGTACATAGGAGATTGCCTGATTGATTGCGTCGACGATCTGATGGACATATTCTTTGTGGTCACTTACAACAGCGTCCTTTTCACCTTCAGCTGTTGCTATTCGAACCGCATATCGTTCACGAACAATCCCTATTACGAGTATTCCCAGTAACGAAAGGGCTACACCAGCCCAGGCGGCTACTGTATTTGTACCATATGTACGCGCACCGATTTCAAGATTGTTAATAATCCCCGATGGTAACGCCTGTAGCATACCTGCTGTAAGTAAAGCAAGACCTGCGATCAACAGGATGATACCAGGAGCGCGACGGGGCGCGAGCACCTGCATTCCGCATCGGGTAACGCCGTTCAACCTATACGCATTATTTCTTACCTGTAGTGTTGAATCAGTAACCGTCACCTCCCTGCCATCCGTATAGAGCACTTTGTCGGGTGCACTATTTACCTCAACATTTTTCCTGACCATATTGTTATACTTTGGCTACTTTGTCTTTGTCCTTCACAGCCAATTATGCTGAACGCTTCGGCAATTGCGTGAAGAATCTGAAAGGACACTCAGGAAAAAATTGTGCCTGTAGCCGCAGGGTTAAAATAGGTTTGGCCCCGACGCCTGTTTTCTTTCGTTGGAAAGCTTTTTCTGCAGATAGCAGTTCAGGAATCGAAGCCAAATGAATTTGGGGGCGTAGTCGCTTTCCCGACAAAAAACAAGGTGCCCACCACGTGTGCCCGGTAGAGGGGTATGA
>JAEZDW010000405.1 GCA_023417955.1 Bacteroidota bacterium | reverse complement strand
GTTTCGTTTTTCGTCCTGGCTGTCGAGTTTGCGCCCACTTTCCATCAACTCTTCAACTACACGTCCTGAAAGAATTCCGTAGTGTTCGGATTCATTATACTTCAGCACGTCGAAGTAGACGGAACCGTTGACTTCGTATGCAAGGCCTTTGTCTATAAGCTTCTTCGTGATTTCTATTTGTTCGACGATGTGGCCTGTGGCGGATGGTTCTATACTTGGAGGCAGGATGTTGAACTGATTGAGTACGGTGTGAAAATCGTCGGTGTAATTCTTGACGATCTCCATGGGTTCAAGTTGTTCAAGGCGCGCTTTCTTGGCAATCTTGTCTTCGCCTTCGTCGGCGTCACTTTCCAGGTGTCCTACATCTGTGATATTGCGAACGTAGCGAACCTTGTAGCCCAGGAAGCGGAAGTACCTGGCGACGATATCAAAAGTCAGAAATGTTCTTACGTTTCCGAGGTGAACCTTATTATAGACGGTTGGTCCACACACATACATTCCAACGTAGCCTGAATTGAGGGGCTCAAAACGTTCTTTTTTGCCGGAGAGAGAATTTGTGATGGAGACCGGGTATTGATCAAATAACGTCATAGTAAAAAGAGGCGTGAAAATACTCCATTTATGGCAATTATGAGAGGCCGTTAATCAATTAAACGGGTGTACAGAGTCGACTGTTAGATTCAATGATGAAATTCAGCGATGTTCCTGCGCGCGGATTGCTCCCGTTTCGCGGGTTTTAAGATCGCGCGCAATGGGCAGTTGAGAGCGGAGCCTGGTTTATAGACCGTTCAAGCATAACCAAATTTTATTTGGCGTTGGCGGAATAAGCCCCCATAAGGCGTGTTTTTGCATTGTTTTTTTTAGCCTTTCGATCTGGCGCATTTGCACCATTTAAGGTGGTCTTTTGATACCAAATATCAATGAATTGAGGGGGTTTTTCCATCTGGCAATTGCCATTATAGTAAAAATGACTATAAGTCATTAAGAATATGGTAATAATGACTATAAGGTAGTGTAATTGTCTCCAGTTTTTCTTGAAATTTTTGCAGAAGCGAGTTGCGTGAACCAGCCAACTTGGGCGAAAATGTGTGTGCCTGCACATTGCGGAAAAAGGCTGGTCGATCCGCGTCACAAGAGTGATTTTAAAGCGTATTTCCTACACGTAAACGCGTGCACAAACGAATGTGCAAACGTTTGCTGAAAAATATTTAGCGGTTGCGAAAGCCTTTTATGGCCAAATATTTACATTCGATAGTGCGGGCGTCAGAATAATATTCTGCTCAACCGCAAAAACGACGAACCTTTACTAACTAAACCAAACCAAATTTATGAGGAAAATCTACAAGGCGTGGAGCATCCTGGTCTTGCTAGTTATGCTTGGATCAGCGGCGCTCGCCCAGGAGCGAACTGTTTCGGGTAAGGTCACGGATGAGACAGGAACCGGCATGCCGGGTGTCAACGTGATCGTGAAAGGAACGGCGAATGGTACCTCGACTGATGCAGACGGTATGTACTCACTGGCCGTGAGTGGATCCGATGCGATTATCGTGGTGACTTTTGTCGGCTACCGTACACAGGAAGTGTCGGTAGGAACCCGGTCCACTATCGATGTGGAATTAGTGCCGGATACGCAGACACTATCAGAACTCGTGGTAACCGGTTACACTTCGGAAAGAAAGAAAGACATCATCGGATCGGTTGCTGTTGTTAATACGCAGTCAACTGTCTCTCAACCGGCGTCGAATCTGAGCTCTATGCTTCAGGGTCGCGCACCTGGGATTACGGTGAGCGGAACAGGGGCACCTGGTGCCGCATCTAAGGTGAGGATTCGCGGATTTGTTTCTTTTGGCAACAACGACCCCTTGTATGTAATTGACGGCGTTCCTACAGACAACGCCAACTCCCTCAACCCTCAGGATGTTGAATCAGTGCAGGTCCTCAAGGATCCTGTCTCTGCATCAATCTATGGTTCTCGTGCAGCGAACGGTGTGATTGTCATCACAACAAAAGCCGGGAAGTCTGGTAAACATGAAATTTCTTATGACGTTTATGTTGGCTCACAAAAGATTCCAGACCGTGCGTATCCGAATATGCTTAACACGGAGCAATATGTGGACTACCTTTGGAGATCATTCGACGGCGCTGGCATTGCTCCTCAAAGCCAGATATTCGGAAATGGTGCCAGCCCTGTAATTCCGGCTCAGCTATGGACTTCCATGAACGTCAACAACCCGGGAGGTCATCCCATGCCGGGTAATTATCAGGTGTTTCAGGACATAAACCCTGATGATTATGGTCCGTACCAGATATATAACACGAGCCCTGGAACGAACTGGCATCGTGAGATAACGCAGACTGCGCCAATTCAGAATCACCAGATTACGGCAACCGGTGGCAGCGAGAAAGCTCAATACTCTCTGGGGTTAAATTATTTTGACCAGGACGGTATCTACAAGTACACAAACTTTAAAAGATACTCCCTGCGTGCGAATACAAAATTCAATCCTGTTAGTTTCCTAACCGTTGGACAATACCTGCAAGTAAGCTACATGGATCAACGAGGCGGTAGCGGAAACCCACAGGATCTCGGTGGCGGGCTTGACTTTTCCGGTGAAGGAAATGCCTGGGCTCAGGCCTATCGGATGGTGCCATACATCCCAGTGTATGATATCAACGGAGGCTGGGGTGGAAACGGTATCGGTGAATCTGGTAACGGAACCAACCCTGTTGCTGCGCTCTGGCGCGGGAGAAATAACCAGTTCTCAGGCTGGAATATTCTCGGAAACATTTATGCGAGAGTGAACATTTTGAAGGATTTCACATTGGCTAGTTCATTTGGGATTGATCAGCGCGTAGGAAACGGTTCTGCCTTTACGTATATCACCTATGAAAGAGCAGAAAACCAAAAGAACAATAACTTCAACGAGTTCTTCTTCCGCGGTGGTACCTGGACCTGGACGAACAGCTTACAGTACACAAAGAAATTAGCTGATAAGCACGACGTGATGGTTTTCCTGGCAGCGGAGTCTGTATTTGAACAATTTAGAAGTCTCGGTGCTTCCCGTCAGGATTACGACTTCAGTGATGCGGATTTCGTTTCTATCAATTCAGGAAAGAATCTTCCACAAAACAACGGAGCTCCTTCAACTCCGAGGGCCCTTTACTCTGTCTTTGGGAAGGCACAGTACCAATATGATGATCGCTATCTTTTCAGTTTTACGCTGCGGCGTGATGCTTCATCAGCCTTCGGACCTGAGAACAGGGAAGCTATATTCCCTGCAGTTGGAGCAGGATGGCGGATTTCAGAAGAGAGCTTCATGATGGGAGTGGACTGGGTAACAGAACTGAAACTCAGAGGTGGCTGGGGCCAAATGGGTAGTCAACGGAATGTGCCGACGACAAACGCGTATTCGTTCTACACGGCAAACATCAATTCTACTGCCTATGACATCAACGGAAACAACGGCGCCGTAGCGATCGGATATCGTCCTGCTGTCGTAGGAAACCCTGGTACAAAATGGGAAACAGCTACGATGTTCAACATTGGCGTTGATGCGAGCTTGTTCGATGACAAACTCAATTTTACTATTGAGTACTTTGATAATACAACGGAGGACCTGCTGGTCGGCCGTCAGCGGAATGGTCTGGCGCCGGTGGCTACACAACCTCTTATCAACGTGGGAACAATGTCGAACAAAGGAATTGACGCCCAGGTTTCGACACGCGGTGATATAGGATCAACGGGACTTTCTTATGACGTAGCATTCAATTTCACACATTACAAGAATAAGGCAGAAAAGCTCGATGCTGAAGGCGTCGCATTCTTTGAACAAGGTGCCGGTCGACTCAGTCCTGTACAGCGCACCGAAGCAGGTCAGTCGCTTTCAACCTTCTGGGGTTATCAGGTTGATGGAGTCTTTCAGAATCAGGAAGAGGTTGATGCGCATGCGGATATGCCTTACAAGAGAATTGGTTCATGGAAGTTACGCGACCTCAACAATGATGGTGTGATTGACAGCCGAGACCAGACTTATCTCGGAAATCCTATTCCGAAATTCCAACTTGGAAGTGATATCGTACTTAAGTACAAAGGATTTGAACTCAATGCGTTTTTCTTCTGGAACTACGGTAATAAGGTGTACAATTACACCAAGTATTGGACAGATCTCAGAGGTTTTGTGGGTGGCGTAAGCGAACGCGTGCTTACTGATTCCTGGAGTGAATCAAATCCCAATGCGACATTGCCGGTCATTAATGCGAACGATACGTACTCAAACTCAATTTCTACGAGTTACTATATTGAGGATGGATCATATTTCCGCCTGAGACAGCTGCAACTGGGTTACACATTCCCGGAGACGATGGTAAACAAAATCGGACTCGGCCGCGCGCGGGTGTATATCCAGGGCCAAAACCTGTTTACAATCACAGACTACTCAGGTCCTGATCCGGACATCAGCATTCTGGGTGGAGAACTTTCAATGGGTGTTGACCAATTCAGAACACCATCTCCGGCGGTTTACATTGTAGGTGCTTCAATTGGCTTCTAAATCTAGAGTGATTATGAGAAATATTTTTAAAACAGTGATATTGACAGTGGTCTTCACGTCGGGGATTGTGTTCTCCTGTAGTGATGAATTCCTTGACAGACCACCACTTGGCGCCATTTCGGAAGTCTCCTTGTCGAGCAAGGCCGGAGTGGAAGGTTCATTGATTCAGGCGTATCGCACCCTAAGTGGCGCGAACGTGTCAGCATGGTATACGAGTCCCTCGAACTGGGCATGGGGAACCATTCGTTCCGAGGAAGCCTACAAAGGTTCGGAATCAACTGACCAGGGGCCTGAATTGAACCCGGTAGAGCGATATGCCATCCTGCCAAATCACGGTCCGACGCTGAACAAATGGACGGCGTGCTACGATGGCGTCGGTATGGCAAATACGACGCTCAGACTATTGGCAGCGGCTACGGATATGAGTGACGCAGAAAAACTTCAGGTTGAAGCCCAGGCACGATTCATCCGCGGGTTCCATCATTTCGAAGCAAAGCGGAATTTTAATAAGGTTCCCTACGTGCCTGAAACGGCGATAACAACGGAAGACTTCCGGTCCATCACGAACGATGGCGACATCTACCCGCAGATTGACGCCGACTTGCAGTTTGCATATGACAACCTTCCTGAAACGCAAGCACAAATCGGCCGCGTAAACAAATGGGCAGCCGGTGCGTTTCTTGCCAAGTCGAAGCTTTATCAGAAAAAGTATCAGGAAGCTCTTGATATCTTCAATGATTTAATTGACTTCGGTAAAACGTCTGCCGGCGAGGCCTACGGCTTGCTCGATAAGTTTTCCGACGTCTTCCGGGGAGCTTATGAGAACAGTAAGGAGGTCATCTTTGGCGTGCAGTCTACCGTTGGCGACGGAACCGGAGGCTCCAACGCGAATCTCGAAAATGAACTTCCCAATCCGCACAACGACGGTCCCGGCGGATGCTGCGGATTCTATCAACCTTCTCAAACGCTGGCAAATTCATTCAAGACAACTGCGGATGGGCTACCGGATCCAAACCCGCATGCTACAAACATGCTGCAACAGGAAAACTCACCTAGCGATTTTCCGTACAGGGGTAGAGTTGATCCGCGCCTTGACTGGACAGTGGGCCGTATCGGTGTTGAATACCTTGATTGGGGAATAGCGAAACCTTCATGGATCAGGAACCTGCCAAACGGTGGACCGTTCCTGCCGAAGAAGAACATCCACACCCAGGCAGAAGTTGGTTCATACCAGATTTCAGGTGGCTGGGGTCAACCTACTTCCGGAAGGAACATTATTGTCATGCGTTATGCTGACCTGCTCCTGATGGCGGCTGAATGTGAGATTGAAGTAGGAAGTCTTGAGACAGCGCGCGAATATATCAACCTTGTTCGCACAAGAGCTGCTAATCCGAATGACTTCGTGAAGTCCGATGGCGATAACGAAGCCGACTACACAATTTCAACCTACCCTGATCCATTCGCCAACCAGGACGAGGCGCGCACTGCTCTGCGGAAAGAAAGAATGTTGGAACTGGCGATGGAAGGTCACCGTTTCTATGATCTTGTTCGCTGGGGTATTGCCGGTACAGTTCTGAATGAATACATCACACGGGAATCGCCAATCAGAACTCACCTTGACGATGTTGTGTTTTCGGAGCCTGAAGATCTTTATCTTCCGATTCCAGAATACGTCATTTCACAGGGTGGTGGATCGATCACACCTTGATAAGCGAATTGTATTGATCAATAGTATTATTTGAAGAGATTACCGTAACGGGTAATCTCTTCATTTTTTTGGTTTTACAGAGTATCTTCTGCTGTAAAACGATTCCCAGCAAAAATATATGAGACGTCTTATCTTACCATTCGCAACCGCAGTACTACTTGTGGCCTGCAAAAAACAACCGCCCAACCAGGGACTTTTCCGTCTGGTGCCTGAGCACGTTCATAAGATCAACTTCGAAAATACAATCACCGAAAGCGACACATTCAATATCCTCACAGTCGAATACATTTATAACGGCGGCGGCGTGGCAATGGCCGATTTTAATGATGATGGACTGACGGATATTTTCCTTCTTGGAAACCTCGTTGGCAATCGGTTATATCTTAATGAAGGCGGCTTCTCTTTTAAAGACGTCTCAGAAGCCGCAGGCATCATGGCTGCAGATACGTGGAATTCTGCCGTTGCATTGGCTGATGTTAATTGTGATGGTCTTACAGATATTTATATCTGTACGTCGATCGTGAAAGATCCGGCGAAGCGGCGCAATAAACTCTTTATCAACAAGGGTGTATCGAATGGCGTTCCTGTTTTTGCCGAGGAAAGCGCCGCCTATGGTCTTGATGATAACGGTCATAGCTCCGGAGCTGCGTTCTTCGATTATGACAATGACGGCGACCTTGATCTGTATGTTCTTACCAACACGATCGAACGAGGTATTCCAACCAGTTATCGTCCGAAGATAAACGATGGCTCTGCACTGAATACGGACAGGCTCTACCGGAATAATGGCAACGGTACGTTCACAAATGTATCGAAGGAAGCAGGAATTGTATATGAAGGTTATGGCTTGGGAATTTCTGTGGCTGATATCAACCAGGATGGATGGCCAGACGTCTATGTGAGTAACGATTACATTGCTAACGACCTTCTGTATATCAATAATAAGGATGGAAGCTTCACCAACGCAATTGACACCTACATCCGGCATCAGTCACATTTTTCAATGGGTAACGACATCGCCGATATAAACAACGACGGACTGCCTGATATCATTACGCTTGACATGCTGCCCGAAGGAAATCTGCGGAAAAAGACAGTAATCAATGGTACCAGCTACACGTCATATATCAACAATGCCAAATACGGGTATTCGCCTCAATATATCCGTAATATGCTTCAGCTTAATAACGGAGATAATTCATTCAGTGAGATAGGCCTTTTGGCTGGCATTCACCAAACGGAGTGGAGTTGGGCGCCATTGTTCGCTGACTTCGATAATGATGGTCATAAAGATCTGATCGTAACCAATGGATTTCCGCGTGACATCACGGATAAGGATTTCGGAAACTTTCGCAGCGAAACGTCGACGATTGCATCGGCTGCTATGCAACTCGACTCAATTCCGGTTGTTAAGGTCCCAAACTATGCGTTTCGCAATAACGGTGACCTGACGTTTGCGGATGTTACGGGGCAATGGGGTATGAATCAACCTTCATTTTCAAATGGCGCAGCCTATGCTGACCTCGACAACGACGGCGACCTTGATCTGGTTATCAACAACATCAATGACAAGCCATTTGTATACGAAAACACTCTTGTTAATGGCAAATCAGATGTTCATTATCTCAGACTGCGTTTGAGTGGTTCATCTTGCAACCGTAACGCTATCGGTGCAAGGGTTACGATATTCTATGATTCGGGCCGTCTGCAGTATCACGAGTTTAGTACAACGCGGGGTTATATCTCCGTTGTTGAACCCGTCATCCATTTTGGCCTTGGCACATCCAGCCATGTCGATTCATTGTTGGTTGAATGGCCCGATGGAAAGACCGGATTAATTCTAAATCCTGCGGTCGACACGACGATCTTGCTCGACCATACGGACGCCTTAAAACCCGTGGGGCAGCGGTTGCGACCGGAAGCCATATTGAAAAAAGCACGTTTCCCAGCGTTTGTTCACGCCGAATCAGACTTCATTGACTTTAATATTCAGCGAACAATTCCGCACAAGTTTTCTGAGTTCGGTCCTGGTATTGCGGTCGGTGATATCAATTCAGACGGCCTTGAAGATCTGATCGTCGGTGGGGCAGCAGGCAAGTCTGCATTTGCCTTCTTCCAACGTCCTGATGGAACATTTGCGGAAGCTGCGCCAGTTTATCCTCCCAAACCCGAAGAGGATACCGGATTACTTCTCGTTGACGTCGATCTTGACGGCGACCTGGACTTGTACGCTACAAGCGGAAGTATTGAGTTCGGGACACAGACCGAGCGTTACCGTGACCGCCTTTACTTAAATAACGGCAAAGGAGTCTTTTCTCAGAACATCAACGCGCTACCGGATATTCGTTCCAGCGAACTGTGTGTCCGGGCAGCAGATTTTGATGCCGATGGTGATCTGGATCTGTTTATCGGCGGAAAAATCATGCCCGGAGAATATCCCAATCCCGCATCAAGCACGATACTTATCAATCAAAATGGCGTCTTCGAAAATGTCACTTCGTCGATCTGCCCGGAGCTTGAGAGAGTTGGTATGGTCAGCGACGCAATCTGGACGGATTACGACAACGACGGAAAGCCCGATCTGATTGTTGTGGGCGAATTCATGCCGATTTCGGTTTTCAGAAACACAGGTGCAAAGCTGGAGCGGGTGTCGAGTTCAGGTTTGGAGGACTACAAAGGTTGGTGGAATTCAATAGCCGCTGGTGATTTCGACAGGGATGGAGATATTGATTACGTCGTCGGGAACCTGGGCCTCAATAACTACTACAAGGCAAATACAACGCACCCGCTAAAGGTTTTTGCGAAGGATATTGACAACAACGGAAGTGTTGACGCAGTGCTCGCGTGTTATTTCAAGGCAGATGACGGTAGTATGCAGTTGTACCCGGTACATTTTTGGGATGAGTTGAATTCTCAAAGCCCAAAGTTCCGAAAGAAGTTCAAGTATTATAAGCAGTATGGAAAAACCTCCATTGACAATTTATTTACACCTGAAGAAAGACAGGGTATGCTCGAACTGGAAGCGAACTATTTCGCGTCCAGCTATATTGAAAATCATGGCAACGGAAAATTTACGATCACCCCGCTTCCCACTCTTGCTCAACTATCAGTTATCAATGGAATCGTTGTTGATGATGTGAATGGTGATGGCCACCTCGATATTCTCGCTGTTGGAAATGATTATGGAAACGAGGTCTTTTCCGGAAGACTTGATGCGCTGAACGGAGTTCTCCTGGTCGGTAACGGCAAAGGAAAATTCAAGGCACTTAACACACAGGAAAGTGGATTTTATGTTCCGGGCAACGCAAAAGGATTGGTAAAAGTATCGACTTCGCGCGGAGACCTCTATGTCGCGACAGTCAATCGTGACAGCATTCGTGTTTTTTCTAAAGGCACTGGTGGCACAAACGCATACTTCAAACCGGAACCACTTGATATGTCGGCGTTATTGTACTTCCGCGATGGCAGCGTTCAAAAAGTTGAGTTCAGCTATGGGTCAGGATTTCTGTCGCAATCTTCCCGCGCGATAAAAATTACTGGTGACGTCGTCAAAATAATCGTCAAAGACTCAAAAGGCAATGATAGGGAAGTACGTTTGAATCCAATATAGTGAGACTACTTCTGCGCGTTTTCCAGGTATTGAAGGCTTATTGGATTGCTTATCCAGCGTGAAAGAATCGAATCAGGTGCAGCTATATTAAAATTAAGTGCTCCAAGGATAATGTCTTCATCGTTGTCTTTGTCAAAGTCTACAGCTTCCATCACGATCCATCGTCCGTTACCCAGCAACGGCGTGGCCCGGCGTATAAATGAATTTCCGGTGTTTTCGAAGTGTACAAAACTCTGGTGGGGGAATGTATTGAAATCTGGAAAATATGCAATGGCAGCAATGTCGATGTCGCCATCGCCGTCGAAGTCCCTGGCAACTGCCTGAAAAGCTCCCGGCATTGGTAGAAACAAATCTTCTGTAAACTTGTAATCGCCGTTGTCCCTGAACACTCGTACACCGTGGTAGGGTTTTACGATAGGTGAAAAGTCTGCATTGTCACCGTTACAATAAAGTATATCCTCTAGTCCGTCGTTGTTCATATCAACAAGGTCGAAGTAGCTTGAGCCGTAAACCGGTGGGAACTGTAGCAAAGTTGTGGGGCGAAATTTGAAGTCGCCAAGATTTGTAAACAATGTGATTTGTTCATTGCCCTGAGTAATCAGAGCGATTATGTCCAGCAGTCCGTCGCCGTTCACGTCACGCAGAAGCGTTCTTCTTGTGCCGGGTAGGTAATGAACAACGTGCTTGATGAAATGACTGTCCTGGTTTTCGAACAACATGAGTCCTCCGGTAAAGTTACCGAAACAGGCAATGAGGACATCCGCGTCACCGTCACGATCAAAATCACCGTGGACCATATGCACCGGGCGTTTTAACGAATCGATCAAAACCGACTTTTGATTTTTCGACTTTACGAAAGCCATCAGGCTGCCGTTCATCAAATCGTTAGGATCCATTTTTCCCATTTGCAGAATGTGAATCGAATCGGCGTTGATGCTGAGTTGATCTGCAGGCGCACTTGTTAATAAAACCGAATCTGTTACGGTGAACCGCTCGTCAAGGAAATAAAGCCTGTTGGCTCGCGTACCTGCCACCAGTTTGTGCAGCGTTGTATCGAAGTGAAGCATTGTTAACAGCGGCGCGATCCGGCATCGCGGCGTAGAGATACTAAACAACTCAACAGTGCCATCTAACGCCAACGTTGCAGGTGTTATTTTTTTCGGCGCATGTTCTAGGTAATAACGTTCAATCCGCTTCCATTCCTGTTCAGTAATTGAATTATTTGGAATGGCTGAGGCGACGGCATTGATTTCTGAGGGCGGGACAGTCCACAATCTCGTTGGATTAATCCCCATCCGGAATTTCATTTCAGGTAACACATGTTTGGCCCAGGTTGCGCTGTCGAGCAGCGAGGGAGAGGGGGCGAGATGGCATGACCCGCATTGAAGTTTTGCAAGAGACTCATCACGGGTAGATACCTCGCAGGCCATGATAATGTTAGCCAGAAAAAACAGCAGTAGAACGTGCCGAAGAGAAGGTGCGTGGCGAATACTCAAACGACATCTGTTTGAAACTCTGGAACCTTGATTGAAAGATTGCATTCAGCGTTTATTTTCTCAAGCAGATATTTTGATAAAACCGGTGAGTGCACTTCTTCATGTTGATGCATGAAGAAAAATATCTTTTCAATCCCTAACGCCATCCATGTTTTGATGCGCTGAACCCAAGCGTCTATTCGGGTATAGTCTGAAGGATGTAAACCATTACCAACGAATCGGATGAACGTTTGATTATTGGTCATTCGCATGTGGACGCAATCCCTTCGACCAGCTGCATCGGTAATTATGAAACCTGCACCGTGGTTATGCAAGACTTCGCCAAGCGCGTCCAGTGATTCCGTGGTAAACCATTCAGGATGACGCACCTCAACAAAAACACTGAAGTCGTCAGGAAGGTATGCAAGAAAGTCATTCAGATTTTCAAGCGTCTTTGGCGCCATTCCGGGATGCAACATCAGGAATAGCGGACCAAGCTTGTTTCCGAATCCGGAAACGCCCTGAAGAAACCGGTCAGTTGCTTCATTGGCATTCTTGAGCCGGCGGATGTGGGTAATGCTTTGCGATACCTTCGGACAAAAGAGGAAATCGTCGCCTACTTTGGCGGCCCAGGCTTCCGTTTGCTTACGGGAGGGAATTTTGTAAAAGGTTGCATTGAGTTCAACACTATTGAAGCTTTTTCCATAGTGAGAAAGGAAATCATCCTCTTTCGTCTTCGGAGGGTAGATTGTTCCAACCCAGTCTTTTCGGCCCCACTTCGCGCAGCCAATATGAAGTTGTGTTTTTTTCGTTTTATCTGCGCCAGACTTTATGCCTGGATGATCATCCGGGAGGGTGAAGTCTACTGCTTCGAGTTCATCGATTTCCAGTCTGCCGAATTCCATTGCGAAAAGATAGCTGACTGACGGGGAAAATCAAACTCATTCCCCGTCAGTTACAGACCTTAAACCTTTTTCAGGTTCATCTCGAAGAATTTCATCCAGCGGCTCCCATCTGTAGAAAACTCGCCAATCTCATACCAGGTATTTTTATCGGTGTCAATCGTAATGGTGTAACGGATTTGTCCATTGGGCACATCGAAACCCCATTGGTACTTCCCGTCGCTATCAACGTTAAACCAGGCAGAAGCTGTTTTTCCGTCGATGAGATATGATTGAAATTTGTACGCGTTACTTGCCTGATCAAAATTGAGGACGCCAAACGCGTGGTGAACGACAGTCTCTTCGTTGGATGCTGCTGGATTTATCTTTGTGCCAATTCCTTCAACAACGACAATTGTGCCGTTGAGTTTAAGCGAGATGTATTCATTCACGAACGATTTTTCCGGTTGTCCGGGACCGCGTTGCATGGAACCTTCACCTTGCCAGTGGCCTTCCCACTTTCGAAAGACATCCATTGGTGAGGCGGTTTTAGAAGCGGGAGTCTGGGCAAGTACCACGTTGACTATAATGGTATTTGCGATGAGTAGAAGTGTTGCTAGGGCTTTCATTGTATAAAGTGGTTTATGTTATAAACTATAAAATCAAGAAAAGAAGCAGGACGGATATCTTACTTTTGAATGTACTGTTTCAGTGCAGCCACATATTCTTCAAATGCCTTGATTCCTTTTCGTGTAATGCGGCACGTCGTCAGAGGCTTCTTTCCTTTGAATGTTTTTTCGACCTGGATATATCCGGCCTCCGATAATTTGTCCAACTGCACGCTCAGGTTGCCTGCGGTACTATTCGTTTGTTCCTTGATGAAAGTAAAATCTGCAGATTCCAGACTCAGGAGCAGCGACATAATCGCGAGCCTGAGTTGAGAATGAAGTAATGGGTCAAGATCTTTAAAGGCCATTGTATTAGTCTTCTTTTGCACCTTTCAACAAATATCCGGGAATCAGGTAACCAACGGAGATACCAGCAGCACCTACGAGGGGCTGGAATTCTGCGGGTACCAGAAAGCAAATGATCCCGAAGAGCCAGAAGGCCGCGCCGCCAAGCATTAGCGGACGAAAGCGCAGTATTGCCCCGGAAACGAGTGTCGGCAGGGACGTTACAAGCAAGATGATCGGATTCAACTCATAATTAATTCGGGCGCCGAAGAAAACAAGAGTGAAAATCACAATGCTATACGAAATCCAAAGCCATGCGCTGATATGGTCAAAATGTGTTGATGCGCCGCGTGGCCGGCTTTTATTTCTGTACGCTTTCAAAATGGTGTAGAACCAGGCTGGGATGGCGATAAGCCACGCGATGTATGGATGCTCATAACCGGCTTTCGTAAGCGCGAACATGCCGAGGTTTGCAATGATGACGATCCATCCCCACAGCAGGAAGAATGCTGAATTCCGCTGCACTTTGCCCTGTGCGTGACGGATCATCTTTGTTATGAACAGCAAGCTTTCCTCGGCAGTAAGGTTTTTGGCGTTGTCTTCCATATTATTTTGGTTTATGTCTGATGAAATATACGTAAGATGTGTAAACTAGTTTATGTTATAAACCAAAAAGTTTTTAAAACGCTGTTTTTGGAGTAGATTCGCGCATGTTTACGGGAATTATTGAAAACATGGGTACGGTGGTGTCGGTCGAAGAAGACGGCACCAATAAGAAATTTATCATTGAAAGTGCAATTTCTGGTGAATTGAAGCTTGACCAGAGTGTAGCCCACAATGGCGTCTGCCTAACGGTGGTGCAAGCCGGTTCCGGTCGACATACGGTAGAGGCCGTCCTCGAAACACTAACGCGATCAAATCTTGGCAACCTCAAGACGGGCGATCAGGTTAACCTCGAGCGGTGTATGCTTAACAACGGAAGGTTCGATGGTCACATCGTTCAGGGTCACGTCGATCAGACAGGCACGGTAACAGGTATCACAGAACTTGACGGTAGTTGGCTATTTGACTTCTCTTATGATCCCGCGGCCGGTAACGTCACCGTTGAAAAGGGTTCTATATGTATTAACGGAGTTAGCCTGACTTGTTTCAATAGTACTGCGGACACCTTCCGCGTCGCAATTATCCCGTATACGTATGAACACACTAATTTTCATTCGTTGCAGGTGGGGGATAACGTTAACCTGGAGTTCGATATCATCGGGAAGTACGTTCAAAGACTGTTGAACCGCTGACGATCGAATACTTATCATACACGCAATGTACTTTCAACGCTTGTCGAACCTTTATAGGTGATCCATCCAAAACAAGTACCCAGAATAGCTCCCGCGAGAATATCGCCCGGATAGTGCACACCCAGATATATCCTGGTGTAAGAAACAAAACAAGCCCATAAGAAGAGCAGTCCTACATAACGGTAGGTGTTTTTCAGCGCGAGGAACAGGAACGTGGCGACTCCGAATGTATTGGCGGCGTGACTGGAAGCAAAGCCAAACTTGCCGCCTTTGTATTGATTCACGGTATGTACGAGCCCGGCGAGATTCGGTTCGTGAGATGGACGCAGCCGCATGAAATATGGTTTTATCAGGGAAGAGGTCACCTGATCAGCAAGCGCGACAGTGATTGCGATTCCGACAACGTATATCCAGGAATAGCGTCCGTGTTGGCGAACAATGAGGTACAGGAGCCACGCAAACAGCGGTAACCACGCAAGCGTGTTTGTAAGAAAGTACATAACGGGGTCCAGCCACGATGCATTGAGTTCGTTGAGCCAGAGAAATAATTGGCGATCCCATTCCAGAAGTGTTGACATCCTCAGTCTTTTCGGTTCCTTATCCAGTTCGTTGCCAGGCCGTGGTGGGCAAAATACTTTAATTCAATGCCTATGCCTGAGATTTCGTTTGTCAGGTAATCATCATCGTGCAGAACCTGAGGCGAAAGGACAATCGCGATACGACGTAGTCCGTTTGTAGCGGCTTCACGGAGCATTTGCGCCAATAGTTTGTTTCGGCCCTGCCCGTCTGATGATCCTTCTACAGAAATATCAGTAAGGTAGTTTGGCGTATTATATACTTTGATAAAGTCGAGCACCTTTTTCAGGATAATTTCCACATGGCTGTCGGATGGTTGCCGCCACGACGTTCCAATGCAATTTAGTGTGGCATCAAAAAATATCTCAACCGAGTCATCATCATAAAGAATCTGGCGTTCTGCGTTCTCGGGTTTGCGGATACGAACGTTAAACCTTGTGAACTTGTTGGGTTCACTTTCCACGTTAATATCGCCTCCAAGGGCTTCTGCCTGCATTTTTACGAGATATAAGCCAAGTCCTTTTCCTTCGGTGTGATGATGGAAACGCTTGTATAACTTGAAAATGTTGTCGCCATCCCGCGACAAGTCAATACCGAGTCCGTTGTCCATTACCTGCAAATGGTAGTAACGGGTGTCTTCGCCGGATTTGATTTCGATCACGGGCTCTCGTTCCTCGGAGCGATACTTGATAGCATTACTTATCAAGTTGTACAATATGCTGTGAATCATCGGGCGCACACTGTAGATGACGCGTCCTGATTCAAAATTCCGGCGAACGGTAATCTTCTGCGAAATAATTTCACGGTTAAGTACCGAAAGGATCTCCTGGACTTCGAATGCGACATCTATTTGCTGGCGGATTTGGAAAATATCATTCCGGATGTCAATAATCTTGCTCAGGTCCTTGATGATTGTATCAAGCCGTTGTGTTGAGGTTTCGATGTGGTGGAAGATCTCGACATTGTCCGGCGAAAGTTGTTCGGCCTGAAAGAGTTTCAGCAATCCCATGAGACTCGCAACCGGGCCACGAAGATTATGAGAAACAGTGTACGAGAACTGGCGCAGCTCGTTATTGTGCTTAATTAATTCGTTGTTTGTTTCTGTGAGCGCTTCGTTCTTGGCAACGAGCTCCAGCGACATGTTCTTGTTTTGCTGGTACAGCAGGTTACGTTGTTCTTCAATTATCTGGTAGGCGTCTTTGAGTTTCCTGCGACTCGTATTCAGTTTGTCGGTCTGTGTCAGGATTTCCTGATTCTGATTTTCAATCTCCCGATTTTTTTCCGTGAGTTTCTGATTAATTTCATTCAGCTCATCAATAAGGTTATTGGCGCGGCTTTCATTTTGTTCTGAGATCCATTTCATCGAAAGCACTGTGCCGGTCATTAACATATACATCAGCACAAATACGATTGTGCTAAATGCGTAACTCGAGGCATTTAATGTTGCGCTTCTGTAGGGCACGCCGAAAAGTTCATGAAGAGCGTCGTGTGTAACGAGGATTAGCAGGATTACGAAGGACGTCAGTGCGAGTGGAATTTTTTCCTTCAGTGAAAAGAAGACAGGCGGAAAAACGCAACTCGCTAATATGACCACGCGAAATGTAAAATAATCAAGTTCTCCTTCAAGATGATAATAGATCGTTTTCGAATAGATGGAAACCGCCAGCGCAGTAGCAGGGATGAGAACGGAAAGCCAGATTCTGCTGAAGCTACAGAACCCGAAATAGTTGAGTGCAAGTGCGAATAACGCGAGAATGCCGACGGATGGGATTATAAACGTGATGGCTCCGATACCGTACCAGGCATAGTACAAGATGGCAAGGACAGATACTGCTGCGAATAGAATAAGCCCGACGACGTTGGACAGGTAAATGCTTCTCCTTTCCGAAGTGCCTGTTCCGTATTGAACTCCAAGGTTCGCCAGCGCATTAAGGTATCGCATTCTCCTTTATCCAAAGTCAGGTTAACTTACCTAAAAAAGGCAAATTATGCTAAAGTTCGGACGCGGTCAAAACGTGCATGGTCGCCTTTTCAAAAAACCGTGGAATTGTTACCTTCGGAAATTGTTCTTTTGTGAATCAACATGGAAAAGTTTGAGCTTATCGTAATAGGCGCCGGTCCGTCGGGATACGCTGCGGCGATGCGATCGCTGGATTTCAGGAAAAAGACGTTGCTTATCGAAAGGAATGGGGTGGGAGGCGCCGGGGTTACCAATGGAGCCCTTTCATCAAAAACCTGGTGGGAGCTGTCGCGTTCGACGGCCACGTTCCGCAAGAACCTGAAACGCTTTAATATTGAGGTTCCTTCAGTAAATTATAAGGAAATACAGGCCGAAGTCATTCGGGCCGTTGAGGAACGGAAAGCCATGCTCGAGGAACATATGGAACTGATGCGCCATTCTCATCTGGCTGATTACCTGCACTTCAAAAAGGGCAAAGCCAAACTTCTTAGTCAAAACGAGGTTGAGATCAATACGGGGCATGGTAAGGAGGTGGTTTGGGGAGACTATATTATTCTGGCCACGGGCAGTCGTCCGCGTTACCTTCCTGACTTGCCGATTGATGAAAAAATCGTAATGACAAGCGAAGGCATTGAACTCATCGAAGACTTTCCTGAGAGTATGGTTATCGTGGGTGCGGGTGTTATAGGCTGTGAATACGCAACGATCTTTTCAGGTTTCGGCAAAACTAAGGTTCACCTGATTGACAAAGGTGACCGCATACTTCCTTTCGAGGATGCTGACGTAGTACACGTTATTGAACGGAACATGGAGAATAACGGAGTGCTGATTCACCGGAACTCACGTCTCGTCAGGATGGAAGTCCGAAACGGTCGGGTAGAATACGAGCTGGAGTATAATGACGGTGGAAAAGAAATTTTTAACGTTGAAAAAGCTTTGGTGTCAGTAGGAAGGATTCCGAACTACGAAGACTTGTGGGACGACAGGGTGGACATTCATATTTCAAAGCGCGGTATCGAAGATAATGACACCCAGACTAATGTGTCCAATATCTATGCCGTTGGTGACATTACCGCCGATATTAATCTTGTTAACGTCGGTGAACTTGAAGGCAGGTATGCCGTCGAGCGGATTTTTGGAAACCCCAGACGGAAGCTGGTGTATGAGAACATCAGTACGATTATGTTCCTCAGCCCTGAGGTGGCAGGGGTTGGGTTGAACGAAACGCAGGCTCGAGAGAAAGGAATCGATTACAAAGTTGTTACCCTTGACTATAGTTGCATTCCGCGTGCTATTGCAAAACGAAACACACAAGGCTTCATTAAACTGCTTGTCACCAACGACGACGAGATGAAGATACTTGGATTGAAAATCATCGGCAATCATGCATCAAGTGCGATCCAGGCAGTTGCCGTTCTTATCTCTATGGATAAAGGCATTGAAGAGCTCGCCGAGTGCGTTCATCCCCACCCGTCCATCACGGAAGGGATTCAGGAATGTGTTCGCATGCTCCTGGGTAAGTCGCTGTTTAAGCCAGAGGTACTGAAGGGAAAACTAGCCTGTCGTATCAGTACGAGCGGTGTCTATACAGACATTCGTTTTTAGGATGACTTCTGGTGCCTGGTTTGAAGCACCTTCAATACATCTGACAGGGAATAATCTTTTGCAGCAAGTAGTACCAGGTAGTGATACATGAGGTCGGCAGCCTCGCCGAGGAAGAGATCGCGATTCGAATCCTTGGCTTCGATAATCAATTCCACTGCCTCTTCACCGACTTTTTGTGCAACTTTATTGATGCCACTGTCAATTAACTTGTTCGTATAAGATCCTGCCACGGGATTTGACTTTCGTTCGAGTATCAGTTGCTGCAGGGCTTCAAGTGTCCATTTGTTGTTATCTTCGTTGAAGCACGTGTCTGCACCCGTATGGCAAACAGGTCCGGTCGGATTCGCCTTGATAAGCAACGTGTCATGGTCACAGTCGGTCCTGATGTCAACTACTTCAAGAAAATTGCCTGACGTTTCTCCTTTCGTCCAGAACCGCTGTTTTGAACGGCTGTAAAACGTAACACGTTTTTCAAGAACAGTTTTCTCAAACGCTTCCGAATTCATGAAACCGACCATGAGGACAACATTTGTTTGAGCGTCCTGGACTACACAGGGAACGAGTCCCTCGAGTTTTGAAAAGTCGATATTGAGTTCTTTCTTCATAGTCGTACCGGAATTGAATTAGTCTTTAGGAATGATTTTAGATCAGGTATCGCAATCTCACCAAAATGGAAAATGCTTGCAGCAAGGGCGGCGTCTGCCTTGCCGAGAATAAATGCATCAATGAAGTGTCCCATATCGCCTGCGCCTCCTGATGCAATTACAGGTATGTCGAGCATATCGTGAAGTTTTGCTAACGGATCGAGGGCAAATCCGTTTTTCGTTCCGTCATTGTCCATGCTCGTAAAAAGAATTTCACCAGCGCCACGATTCTGACCTTCTTTTGCCCAGCTGAA